>NZ_JBEOPI010000022.1:0-81526 GCF_040309905.1 Shewanella sp. CAL98-MNA-CIBAN-0140 | reverse complement strand
CTCCTCCCATTTTGATTGTGTGTAACAACTTCAATCATGGCACATCGATGCCGTATTGGGAGGAGACCATCACATCAACACGGGTTAACAGATGGAATAAATATGCCAAAATCAGAATATTTGAGCTATTTAATATCGAACTTGTGATTTGATTTGCTAATAAGGTGCAGCTCTTGTGACTTACGGCGTCAATAACTAGCCTATTACAAGTCAATACAATGCAGTTAGCAGGACAAAAAACTGTTTTATAACCGTTTATTATCCCGAGCTGAGTGACTTAGTTCAGGCAGTTATTTAACTGGTTTAGTTTTTTTTGGGATCGATCATGTTTAAAAAAATTGTGATTTCTGTTGTGTCGTGTTTGCTGTCTATATCTGTGTTTGCGAGTGATAAAACCATTTTAAGTCAAGTTGAAACCATGACAGTCGCTAAGTCTGGACTACGCTATCATGCTCGCATTGATACTGGTGCGGGGAAGACTTCTCTGCATGCGGTAGATTTAACAATCATTGGCGGCGCATTCAAAAAAATGAAAAGTAATGTCGGTAAAATTGTTGAATTCACCACAGAAAATGAACGTGGTGAGAAAAAACGTATTCAAGCCGAAATTGTCAGTACGTTAAGGGTGAAGAATTCACAAGGCATTGAAACCCGCTACATGGTGAAGCTCGATGTCGGTTTTTCGGATAAGTTGCATCATATTTATGTTAATTTACGCGACCGTAGCCATATGAAATACAAATTACTCATTGGGCGTAATTTTTT
The DNA here is from genome assembly GCF_040309905.1 of Shewanella sp. CAL98-MNA-CIBAN-0140. Classification (NCBI taxonomy): domain Bacteria; kingdom Pseudomonadati; phylum Pseudomonadota; class Gammaproteobacteria; order Alteromonadales; family Shewanellaceae; genus Shewanella; species Shewanella sp. CAL98-MNA-CIBAN-0140. The sequence goes on along the minus strand of NZ_JBEOPI010000022.1, from coordinate 80,761 downwards.
AAAGCATAACTACATTGTGGATGTATCACAAAAAAGTACTTTGGTCCTTTAGTTGAGTATTAAGCAAACAGGATTGATGTATACCCCGCATTAACTCGGGTGCGGTAGAACGCTCATTACATGCTGCCAATATTAGCGTCGAGAAAGAACACAAGGTGTGGACTAACATTTGAGGTACATGGTTAATTCGTCATGCGTAAGGTACTGAAGCGCGTTACATGGCTTGATTAAGTGTTGGTGAACCTAGTCTGAGTTCTTAGTCGATATGGATCTAAAGACCGTACCAAAATGGGTTATAAATTATTAATTAGCCGAAACTGGTTACAGGATCACTATATGGTTGATGCGTTTAAAAAACATTAATTCCTTATTATTGGTCAATAATATCGGTTAACAATATCGGTCAATAAAATCGGTTAACAATACCGCTCAATATGAGCGGTATTTTTTTGTCTGTTTTGTGCTCGTATTAATAAAGTATAATGATTATTAGCCTCGGAGGGGCTAAATTGAAAGGTGTACGTTGGTTTGAGTTGAACACCGCCAGTAATGGCTTTGGTATTGACGCGACTCTGCAACCTCGTTTTCATCGGTCATCGATATAGTAAACGCTGATTTAACTCATTAACCCGTGACCACATAAAACACGCAGGTTGCGTCTTTTTTACTGACCGATTTAGGAGTAAATACCCTTGACCGCGACATGTTCAACCGCACTAAATCGGGACAGGTAACCTTGCTGTAAGCTAACCAGACCCCATCATCAACAGACTGACGATTTCGGTTGGGTAGACTCCTGAGTTAACACTTGTTGCCACGGTTACAGGCTAAGTGGGTTAATTGTAGGTAAATACAACTATTTGCTATTAAAAATACCAATAATGACTAGTAAAGTTGTACTTGCTAACGTAAAATTCCAATCTTTTATTTTAACCCCCAGTCTTGATTGTTTAGTTATCATAATAAGCGTCAAACTACCGCGTCGTCACTTACTGGGTTGCCACTATGGTGAACTCGTATAGTCGACTAGACGCTCAATCGCATTTAAATGCAAAAATGCAGTGGATGATAACATGCAGCAGTTAACCGAGATCGTAGAACAAGCCTTAGAGGTCATCGATAAGGCCTGTGATCTAAAAACATTGGATGATATCCGTGTCGATTACCTTGGTAAAAAAGGTAAAATTACTGACATGATGAAAATGATGGGATCATTAAGCGCAGAAGAAAAGCCTGCCTTTGGTGCCGCAGTCAATCAAGCAAAGCAAGCCGTTCAACAACAGTTGACGGTGCGTATCGACGGATTGAAAGCATCTGAATTAGAAGCAAAATTAATTGCTGAAAATATTGATGTCACTCTTCCGGGTCGTACGCTCGATATTGGCGGCTTACATCCGGTTACGCGCACTATCGAACGTATTGAAACCTTCTTTGGTGAGCTTGGTTTTGTTGTTAAACAAGGACCTGAAATCGAAGATGATTTCCATAATTTCGATGCGCTAAATATTTCTGAGCATCATCCAGCTCGTGCCGATCATGATACTTTTTACTTTAACCCCAAAGTGATGTTACGCACGCAAACATCTGGGGTGCAAATTCGTACCATGGAACATGAAAAACCGCCACTTCGGATCATTTCTCCAGGCCGTGTTTATCGTAACGATTACGACCAAACTCATACGCCAATGTTCCATCAAGTTGAAGGGTTAATGGTTGCTGAAAACGTTAATTTTGCAGAACTTAAAGGCATTTTGCATGACTTTTTACGTAACTTCTTTGAACAAGATTTAGAAGTACGTTTTCGCCCATCTTACTTCCCATTTACAGAACCTTCTGCTGAAGTGGATGTTATGGGTAAAAACGGTAAGTGGTTAGAAGTATTAGGCTGCGGCATGGTACATCCAAATGTACTGCGCAGTGTGGGTATTGACCCTGAGAAATACTCTGGTTTTGCTTTTGGTATGGGTGTTGAGCGTTTAACCATGTTGCGCTATGGCGTAAATGATTTACGTGCCTTCTTTGAAAACGATTTACGTTTTCTTAAGCAATTCAAATAACGGAGCAAAAAGTAGATGAAATTCAGTGAATCTTGGCTTCGTGAGTGGGTTAACCCATCAGTAAGTCGTGACGCATTATCACACCAAATCACCATGGCTGGTCTTGAAGTTGACGGTATTGATGCCGTCGCTGGCGATTTTAGCGGCGTGGTCATCGGTGAAGTGGTTGAATGTGGCCAACACCCAGATGCAGACAAATTACGCGTCACTAAAATCAATGTTGGCGGCGATGAGCTTATCGACATCGTTTGTGGTGCACCAAACTGCCGTTTAGGCTTAAAAGTCGCAGTCGCGATGGTGGGCGCAGTATTACCAGGCGATTTTAAAATTAAAAAAGCCAAATTACGCGGTCAACCGTCAATGGGCATGTTGTGTTCTTACGGCGAGTTAGGTATAGACATCGAAAGCGATGGCATTATTGAATTACCGCAAGATGCACCTATAGGCCTGAATGTGCGTGAATATTTGCAATTAGATGATGCCATTATTGATGTTGACTTAACCGCTAACCGAGCCGATTGTTTAGGCATGGCCGGTCTTGCTCGTGAAGTGGGCGTATTAAATCGTCAAGCGGTAATAGAGCCTTCTTGGCAAGCCGTAACCGCCACGATAGATGCGCCGTTTAGCATCAGTGTGGTAGCGCCAAATCTTTGCCCTCGTTACTTAGGCCGCGTAGTCAAAAACATCAATATTAAGGCCGTCACGCCATTATGGATGCAAGAAAAATTGCGTCGCAGTGGTATTCGTTCAATTGATCCCATTGTTGATATTACCAATTATGTGTTGATTGAATTTGGTCAGCCAATGCATGCGTTTGATTTAAATACCTTAAACGGCGGCATTACCGTGCGTTTAGCTGATGGTGTTGAAAAGCTAACCTTGCTTGATGGCAATGAAATTACGGTACCAAGCGATACCTTAGTGATTGCCGACGACAAACAAGCTGTTGCGCTTGCGGGGGTATTTGGTGGTGAAAGTACCGGTGTAAATGAAAACACCCAAGATATCCTTTTGGAGTGTGCTTTTTTCTCTCCATTGGCCATTATGGGTAAATCACGTCGTTTAGGCTTACACACAGACGCTTCACATCGTTTTGAGCGTGGAGTTGACCCTGAGCTACAACATAAGGTCATGGACCGCGCTACTCGCCTTGTATTAGATATTTGTGGTGGCGAAGCCGGTCAAGTTGTTGAAGCGGTATCGATTGAGCATTTACCCGTAGCAGCAACTATCACTTTGCGTCGTAGCAAGTTAGACAAAACATTAGGGCATGTTATTTCTGATACTGACGTGACGGAAATTCTTGAATGTTTAGGTTTTAGCGTGAACGTTGACGGCAATGATTGGATTGTCACCACGGCAACATATCGTTTTGATATGGCGATTGAAGAAGATTTGATCGAAGAAGTGGCGCGTATTTATGGTTATAACAATATCCCTAATATTGCGCCAATGGCAGCGTTAAGCATGCCTGATCACCAAGAAGCTGATATTTCGCTTAAGCGTGTGCGCAGTATATTTGTTGCTCGTGGTTTCCAAGAAGCAGTGACCTACAGTTTTGTTGACCCAAAAATGCAAAATATTGTTCACCCTGGCGAAGAGGCCATGGTGTTGCCTAACCCGATTTCAGTCGAAATGTCAGCCATGCGCTTATCAATGTTTACTGGATTATTGACAGCCGTAGGCTATAACCAAAGCCGTCAGCAAAATCGAGTGCGTTTATTTGAGACGGGTTTACGCTTTATCCCTGATGCACAAGCAGATTCTGGTGTTCGTCAACAAGCTATGCTGGGCGCGGTCATTTCTGGTGTTCAAAACGATGAGCATTGGTCAATGGAGTCTACAATCGTCGACTTCTTTGATTTAAAAGGTGATTTAGAAGCAATAATCGGCTTGACAGTTGCCTCTACAGAATTTAGTTTTAGAGGGGCAACACATCCTGCGCTGCATCCAGGACAATGTGCTGAAATATTACGAAATAATCGCGTCATTGGTCATATCGGTGCTATCCATCCAAAGTTGGAAAAGCCTTTTGGACTCAATGGCAAAACAATTATTTTCGAGTTAGAACTGGATGCATTATTGCACGCCCGTTTGCCGCTAGCCCAAGCTGTATCTAAGTTTCCTGCTAACCGTCGTGACATAGCGTTAGTAGTAGATGAAGCCGTTTCTGCAACTGATGTTATGAATTTGATAAGAAAAGTTGGCGAAAATCAGTTGGTTGGCTTAAACTTGTTCGATGTATACCAAGGTAAGGGTGTTGAGCCTGGCAAAAAGAGCCTCGCCATCGCACTTACATTACAAGACACTACTCGTACACTTGAAGATAAAGATATTACTGAAACTATGGTTGCAGTGGTATCGGCTCTAAAGACCGAGTTCAACGCATCGTTGAGGGATTAAAGTATGGCACTTACCAAAGCCGAAATGGCAGAACATCTTTTTGAAACATTAGGTATTAACAAACGTGTGGCTAAAGAGATGGTCGAGTCTTTTTTTGAAGAAATTCGTGAAGCACTCGAAAGTGGTGAGCAGGTCAAGTTATCTGGCTTTGGCAACTTTGACCTTAGGGACAAGAATCAAAGACCGGGAAGGAACCCGAAAACTGGTGAAGATATTCCAATTTCTGCACGCCGTGTTGTTACCTTCCGTCCTGGACAGAAGTTAAAGTCACGTGTTGAAGCAGCAAACTCGGGTAAAAAGTAGTTCACTAGTTAATACGCCAATCCGATCGGATCTGTATTACGAAGAGCCACTCTTAATTGAGTGGCTCTTTTGTTTTTGAATTTGGTAAATTTATTTTATCATTTCATTATATCCACATGATCTATAACATTATCCTTACCGTCAGAGAAATCGTGAGCAAGCTAGTTTTATAAACATGGGTATAGCACTAAGAGAGAGTGATGTTTTGATGTTGTCGGGCATAATTACTGTTCCACACTCATTAATCCTTAGTATAATGCCATTGTTATAATATGATTATTCCCTGCGGATCAGGGTCAGTTTATTTGGAGTTTCTTTTGGTACGACAAGCAAAATATTTTGATACTCGTTTTAATAAATCACTATTACATCCTCGTCACTGGGGGACATGGTTAGCCATTGCTGTGCTGTTTTTATTTGGTGCACTTCCTGCAAGCATTCGAGATCCCATTGCGAGATTATTTGCCCGAATAGTAATGAAAGTTGCCAAGAAACCATTGCGGATCGCAAAGGTGAATATTACGCACTGTTTTCCTGATAAGTCACCTGCAGATGTAGATGCGTTAATCAAACAGAATGTTGAAACATTTGTCATTACCTTATTGTCGCAAGCTGAGTTGCTTATTCGTTCTAAAGCGCACTTAAAACGCCGCATTCAACTTAATGGCATTGAAAATGTGCAAGCTGCCCGAGAGGCAAAGCAACCGATAATTTTTATCATGCCGCATGTTTGGCCAATGGAATATGCCGGTCTGCGAATTAACATGGAAATTCCGTTAGTGACCATGGCTAAAGCCCATCGCAATGGATTATTTAATTGGTTTAGTAATCGCATGCGCAGTAGTCAAGGTGGTCGTGTGTATATGCGTGAAGCAGGGATTAGAGCTTTATTGGCCGAGTTAAAAAATGACAACAGTTTTTTCTATTTGCCTGATGAAGATTTAGGGCCTGAAAAAAGTATATTTGCGCCTTTTATGGGCACAGTTAAAGCCACATTACCGGTTGTCGGTCGCTTAGCCCAAGCCGGTAATGCACAAGTCATGCCCGTTAAGATTGGTTACGACCAGCAGGCTAAACAATTTATTATGACGGTGCTGCCAGCGGTTAATCCTGATGAGATGATTGGCAAAGAGAATGAAGCCATCGCGTTAAACAAAGTGGTTGAGCAAGTGATTAATGCTTATCCAGAACAATATATGTGGTTTTTGAAATTGCTCAAAACTCGTCCACCAGGAGAGCAAGAGTTTTACTAAATTATAACCATCACCTTGATGTAATCACAAGAATAAGAGGTTCATATGGATTTTAACGAATTGTTATCGGCCTTGTCTTTGGTGGTATTTACCTACGACGATAGCCCAATTACTTTGTTGCAGTTGTTACAAGTGCCTTTGTACATATTTTTAGCCTGGTTTATTATCACTCGTGTTGGGCGCTTGATTGTTAAAGCACTCAAACGTCGTAATGTTGGTGCCGATGCGATCCATTTATTCACTCGCATGTATTTTATTATTAGTATCGCAGTACTCATTTTTACCTGTATGGAAATTTTAAATATTCCCTTAACTGCGTTTGCATTTGTGTCAGGTGCGATAGCGATTGGTGTGGGTTTTGGTGCGCAAAACATTATTAATAACTTTATCAGTGGCTGGATTTTAATGTGGGAACGTCCCATCCGCATTGGTGATTTTTTAGAAGTAGGTGAGGCGCGAGGCGTTGTAGAGTGTATTAACACTCGCTCAACCTTGATACGCCGTAATGACGGAGTGCACATGCTAGTGCCCAACAGTCTGTTACTCGAAAACACCGTGACTAACTGGACCTTGATTGATAAAAATGCCCGAACATTTGTTCGTGTTGGCGTGGCTTACGGTTCGGATGTGATTAAAGTTCGTGAGCTAATTTATCAAGTTATTGGTGAGCGAGATGATATTTTGCCGCAACCTGAACCCTCCGTCTTATTTGAAGATTTTGGCGACAATGCATTGATTTTTGACTTAATTTTTTGGGTCAGCGCAGTGTCAGAAACTGATATCCGCCGCCGTCGTAGCGAAATTCGTTTTAGAATGTACGAGCTATTTAACGAGCATAATGTGGTGATTGCTTATCCACAACGTGATTTACATGTTGATGGTAATTTGACGATTAACCGAAGTCATAAAAGTTAATTAACACCGATTTTTGCATCAATAAAAAAGACGCCGTGGCGTCTTTTTTATTATTAATTTAACCAGCTAAAGCGTTACTTATTCATGTCAGATTTGTTGGCTTTGGTGTGACGATCTAATAAGTTTTTATTGATGTCTGCCATCGACAAGCCTTGATCTTCAAGTAACACAATTAAGTGATACATTAAATCAGACGCTTCATTGACCAACTCTTCTTTATCATGGGTGGCTGCAGCAAGGGCGGTTTCAAGGCCTTCTTCACCGACTTTTTGTGCAATACGCTTTGTACCACGTTCAAATAATGATGCTGTGTAGCTTGAATCAGCACTTTGACCTTTACGTGAAATAATCAGCTTAGTCAGGTTATCGATAAAAGGATGGGCGTTGCCATCTGGCCAGCAGCTTTCTGTGCCGGTATGGCAAGTCGGGCCGTTAGGAATAACTTGTACTAAAAAGCTGTCATTATCGCAGTCTTTATCGATAGCAATTAAATCAAGTGTGTTGCCAGAGGTTTCGCCTTTGGTCCACAAACGCTGTTTTGAGCGGCTAAAAAAGGTGACTTGGTTAGTGGCTAAGGTTTTGGCTAAGGCGGCTTTATCCATGTAACCTAGCATAAGCACTTTACCGGTCAGGTGATGCTGCACGACCGCTGGAACTAATCCCGAAGTAGCGCCTTGTTGTTTGTCCCAGTCCACGCTTGTGCTATCAAATACAATATCAGTCATAGGTGTTCTCTTTTTTTTGCAAAATTATAAACGAATTGCGATGCTATTGGCGTGCAGATATTGCTTGAGTTCACCAATATCAATAATGCCTTTATGGAATACGCTTGCCGCTAATGCAGCGTCGACCTTGGCAAGTTCGAACACTTCTTTGAAGTGCGCCATGGTGCCAGCACCGCCAGAAGCAATTAACGGTACATCGCATATTGCCCTAACCATGCTTAATTGCTTGATATCGTAACCGCCGCGCACGCCGTCTTGGTTCATGACGTTAAGTACTATTTCACCACAGCCACGCTTTTGCACTTCTTCAACCCAATCTTGAGTATACCATTGGGTGTCTTTAGTGGCGGCTTGATCACCGGTAAACTGTTTGACTTTATAGCTGTCACTGGCAGCATCATAAAATGAATCAATACCAATAACGATACATTGGCGGCCAAACTCGTCTTGCAAACGGGATATCAAGCTAGGGTCACTTAATGCTGGCGAGTTTATCGAGATTTTATCGGCACCAAAAGCCAATTTTTCACGTGCTTGTTCGATGGTTTTAATGCCACCGGCGACGCAAAAGGGGATATCAATTTGCTCCGCGACGCGGCTGATCCAAGATTTATCAATCACCCGATCGTGAGCACTGGCAGTAATGTCATAAAATACTAATTCATCAGCACCTTCAAGGGCGTAACGAGCCGCCAGCGGCACTATGTCACCGACAATTTCGTGATTGCGAAATTGTATTCCTTTAACCACTTTACCTTCGCGTACATCAAGACAAGGAACTATGCGTTTGGCCAACATTGGATTGCCTCCTTAACGGTAAATTGGTTAATTAGCAGTGCTTTGCCGATAATAATCCCCGATGCTTTACTGTCGCGTACTGCGGCGACATTGTCTAGCGTGGCAATACCACCAGAGGCTTGCCAAAGGATGTCAGGATACGTGGAAGCAAGTTCAGTATAGAGTTCAGTGTTAGCGCCAGTTAGGGTGCCATCACGGCTAATATCGGTCACTAAAGCATGTTTAAGGCCGACAGTTTCAAATTCAGCCACCAGTGATTCTAGTGACTTACCGCCACCAGACTGCCAACCCGATACCGCAACGATTTTTTCACCGGCGTCGTTAATGTTGACATCTAGCGCTAAACAAATTGCCTCAGGGCCGTATTTGTTTAGCCAGCTTTTAACCCGTTCAGGCTCTTTAACGGCAAGCGAGCCAATGACCACGCGCTTAACTCCGATAGCTAATAATTCCGCGACTTGCTCTTCAGTTCGAATACCGCCGCCGACTTGAATATCAACATCAAGCCCCGCAGCAAGTTCAGTAATTAATTGGGTTTGACGATTATTAGGATCTTTTGCACCCGTTAAGTCAACAATATGCAACAATTTTGCCCCTTGGGCTTGATAAGACTGCAATTGCGCCAATGGGCTTAAGTCAAAGGTGGTTTGCTTGTCGTAGTCACCTTGGTATAAACGCACCACTTGGCCGTCAATTAAATCAATGGCAGGAATAATCACTGTGGTGTCCCCATATTTAAAAAGTTTTGTAAAATCTTTGCACCCACTTTGGCACTCTTTTCTGGGTGGAATTGCACCCCAAAAAAGTTACCTTTACCAATAGCGGCACTGAATGATTCGCCATAGGTGCTGCGGGCTAAAGTGTATTCACTGATTGGCGCGCGGTAGCTGTGAACAAAATACACGTAGCTGCCATTTTCTATCCCAACAAACAAAGGATGATCGCTGACCTCAATTTGATTCCAGCCCATGTGAGGTAAAGGCAAGCCTTTGCTGTCTAAGTCGCCGATGTCAGTGGGTACTAGGCCTAAGCAAGTGATACTTTGCTCGCTGCGACCGCCATGTTCATTCGATAAAGATGCCAGCATTTGCATGCCAAGACACACGCCCATCACAGGTTGAGTTAAGCTTTTAATCAGCTCGACTAAGTTTTTTTGTTTTAAGGCGGCCATGGCCGCACCTGCGGTGCCAACACCTGGCAATACCACTCGTGCCGCGCTGCGAATAACACCAAAGTCAGCACTGACAATGACATTAGCGTTAAGCCGCTCAAAGGCAAACCGTACTGAGCTTAAATTGGCGCAGCCGGTATCTATAATAACGGTAAGGTCATTGGCCATGCTGGTAGAAGCCGTAGTAGAAGTGCTTGATGAAACCGATAGTTCTGTCATATGAACTCCTTACAGCACGCCTTTGCTTGATGGCAGTATGTCACCTTCGACCTTCACCGCTTGGCGAAGCGTACGACCGAGTACCTTAAACAGTGCTTCTACTTTGTGGTGATCGTTATCGCCTTTGGAGCCAATGTGTAAGGTGCAGCGCAGGCCATCGGCAAATGAACGGAAGAAGTGTGGCACCATCTCAATGGCCATCTCGCCGACCATTTCACGCTCAAAATCAGCATTAAATTTAATAAATGGGCGACCTGAAATGTCCATTAGGCATTCGCCGCTGGCTTCATCCATGGGTAAACTGAAACCGAAACGGGCGATGCCGCGCTTGTCGCCTAATGCCTGGCGAATAGCATCACCAATGGCCAGGGCGGTGTCTTCCACGCTGTGGTGATCGTCGATGTCTAAATCGCCATCAACGTGCACGTCCATTTTAAAATTACCGTGGGTTTGAATTTGATCTAACATGTGGTCAAAAAAGCCAATGCCAGTTTCAATCTTACCCTTAGTTTGACTGTCTAGGTCAATGGTGACTTTGATGTCGGTTTCTTTGGTGGTGCGTACCACAGTTGCAATACGGCCTTTGCTAAGCAATACATTAGCAATGTCATCCCAATTCAGCGTTTGACGATTGTATTTATAGCTTTTAATACCCATAGCATTGGCAAGCTCAACGTCGGTTTCGCGATCGCCAATCACCGCTGAAGTGGTAAAGTCCACTTTGCCTTGAGTCAGGTAGTCTTTTACTAAGCCCAGTTTCGGTTTGCGGCAGCTGCAATTTTCATCATTAAAGTGCGGGCAAATCACCACATCGTCAAACTTCACCCCTTGGCTTGCAAATATTTGCATCATCATATTGTGCGGAGCATCAAAGTCAGCTTTTGGAAATGAATCGGTACCCAAACCGTCTTGATTGCTGACCATCACCAAGCGAAAACCCGCATTTTGTAATTTAAGCAGCGCTGGGATCACTTGTGGCTCAAACACTAATTTAGCCAAACTATCGAGTTGTTTATCGATTGCCGGCTCTTCAACTAAAGTGCCATCACGGTCGATGAATAATATGTTCTGTTTCATGTTCAATGCCTTCAATAGGGTGTAATTTTATTCGTTTTAAGCTATTAATGTTAATCTATGTGCCTATCAATTTGTTCATCAGGTTATCTATCGAAGCGACTTTTGGCCCACTTCTGCTACCGACTCAGACAGGTTTTTTGTAAACAAAGAGATAATTAAATTTGTTTGTTGTTCATTGGTAAAGCTAAAGCGAATGGCATCAGCAAGACGCGGATCTTTATAGGCGCGGGCGACTACACCTGAATCACTTAAGCGTTTAGCGGCAGCGCTGACATCGGCAAATTTAGCCAGCACATAGTTACCGTTTGCCGGTAACACCTTGGCGCCATAGGCTGTAAGTGCATTGCTTAAGCGTTTTCCTTGATCAACTAAGCTAGCCACTTGGGCTTGCATAGTGTCGATACCCGCTGGGCTTAAGGCTTTTATCGCAAGGTCTGATACTGGCAATGGCACCGGATAAGGGGCGATGACTCGCATCACTAAATCGATAATGTCATCACTGGCAAGCATAAAACCACAACGGGCGCCCGCTAAGGCAAACGCTTTTGATAGAGTGCGCAGCACGACAAGGTTAGGGTACTTACCCAGTAAATCGGCCACGCTGTAGTCAGGGCAAAATTCAATATAGGCTTCGTCTACCACCACAATTGAATTTGGCGCCGCTTGAATTGCTTGTTCAATTTTGTCTTTCGCTATCACAGTGCCAGTTGGGTTATTTGGGTTACAAATAAACACAATTTTGGCATTGCCGATTTGTGCTGGCCAATCTTGAGGTAACTGATAGTCATCCGTTAAGCTTAGTGCGTTGACGCCAACATTAAAGGTCGCCGCGCTAATGGAGTACATGCCGTAAGTCGGTCCAAAACAAGCAATGGTGTCGACACCTGGAATACAAAAGGTACGAATGAGTAATTCAATCGCTTCATCAGCGCCACGACTGGCAATAATGTTACTTGCTTTTACGCTTGAATACCGGCTGTAAGCATTGATGAGTTCAGGTGGCTGGCATTCTGGGTAACGATTCACTTTATCAAGCGGGCTATTATTAAATGGCGACTCGTTGGCATTGATCCAAATATCCCCTCTGCCGCCGATACGTCTGGCACTTTGATACGGTGTTAACGTCAGTAACTCGGGTCTGGCCAACGTGTTTGGATCAAAAGGCGCTACTTGGGTCTGACTCATGGCTGTGTTCTCTACTTTCTACGCTATAAAGGTGTTAACTCATCACTTCTGTTCTAGATCAAAGCTTAGACAATAACAACTACTGCAAACTGGCTAAACGAATGGCGATAGCATTTTTATGCGCATCTAACAGTTCATTTTCAGCTAATACCATCACACTTTGGCCTAAGGATTGTAGTCCTTGCTTGGTGAGTTCTTGCACCGTAAAGCGGCGGCTAAAATCGGCCAATGACAAGCTGGATACCGAACGGCTATAACCATATGTCGGTAACACGTGGTTGGTGCCACTGGCATAATCACCGACAGATTCTGGTGTGTAAGCCCCTAAAAACACAGACCCCGCACCGCGCACATGTTTCAGTACTTCACGAGGCGCTGCAGTTTGAATAATTAAATGCTCTGGACCATATAAGTTAGACACCTTGGTGGCTTGACCCATATCACTGACAATAATACTGCGGCTGCATTCTAGTGCTTGCGCGGCGATGTCTTTACGACTCAATTGGGCTAATTGTTCAATTAAGGCTTGGTTTACATCTTCGGCAAGAGTTAATGAGTCAGTGACTAACATCACTTGAGAATCAACGCCGTGTTCAGCTTGCGACAGTAAATCGGACGCCACAAAAGCAGGATTAGCATTTTTGTCGGCAATCACTAGCACTTCAGACGGGCCTGCTGGCATGTCAATAGACACGCTAACACGGCTGTCTTGTGACACTAAGCGCTTGGCTTCGGTCACATAGCGATTACCTGGACCAAATATTTTGTCTACGTTTGGTACTGATTCAGTACCAAACGCCATTGCCGCAATAGCTTGCGCGCCGCCGACTTGGAAAATATCGGTAATGCCGCACACATTGGCTGCATAAATAATCGCATCATTAATTGGCGGTGGGCTGACCAATACGCGTTTGCCACAGCCGGCTATTCTTGCTGGCAGGGCAAGCATCATTACCGTTGAGATTAATGGTGCTGTGCCGCCAGGAATATATAAGCCGACACGCTCGATAGGTTCGCTTCTAAGCTCGCAACGAATTCCCGCTTGAGTTTCAATATCTACACCCTGAAACACTTGCGCCTTGTGAAAGGTTTCAATGTTATTGACTGCTTGCGCTACAGCTTGCTTAACGTCGTCACCCACTCGCGCACAAGCGGCGGCAATAGCGTCAGTTGATAACGCTAACTCTGCCAGTTCAACACCGTCAAATTTTTTGTTATAAGCCAATAACGCCCTATCACCTTGAGCGTTAACTTGCTCAATAATGTCGCGAACACCTTGCTCTACACTGGCATCACCAATCAATGGCGACCGTGCTAAGGTTTGTCGTTGCTGCTTGGTCGATAAAGAGGCCCAATCGAGAATTTGCATTTGTGTTACCCCATCATTTTTTCAATAGGCATGACTAGAATTGAGCTGGCACCTAATGCCGTTAGCTCTTCCATTGTGTCCCAGAATAAATCCTCTGTACTCACTGCGTGAATGGCAACGCGATTAGTGTCGTCATTGAGAGGTAATACTGTTGGGTTTTCTGCGCCTGGGAGTAGGGCAACGATTTGATCTAAGGTTTCAAGTGGTGCGTGTAATAAGATGTATTTACTTTCACGGGCACGGATAACGCCATTAATACGCGATAAGATCTTGGTGATGAGTGCCTGTTTTTCAGTAGATTGAGTTTTACTTGATTGAATGATGCAAGCCTTTGAGCGGTAAATCACTTCGGTTTCATACAAGCCGTTAGCTTCAAGGGTGGCTCCGGTCGACACTAAATCACAAATACCGTCAGATAATCCAGCTCGTGGCGCTACTTCAACTGAACCTTTTAACATACAGTCGCTGTAGTTAATGCCTTTTTCTTGCATAAAGCGGCGCAGTAAGTTGGGGTAAGAGGTGGCGATACGCAGACCTTCAAGTGAGTTAGCATCTTGGTATTTAAACTCATTGGGTACCGCTAATGATAGACGGCACGAACCAAAATCTAATTCACGTAATTTAGTACATTCAGCGGGTTTGTTTGCTAGTTGGCGCTCAATTTGCTCTTCTTCTAGCACGTTCTCACCGATAATCCCGAGGTCAACAACACCATCCATTACCAAGCCTGGAATATCATCATCACGAACACGTAATAAGTCGATTGGCATGTTGTCAGCGTGGGCAATCAGGCGTTGCTCATTAACGTTAAATTTAACGCCACAGCTTTTCAGTAACTGTTGAGACTCTTTTGATAAACGGCCTGATTTCTGGATGGCAATACGTAAACGCTTTGATTCACTCATGTGATACTTCCTTAATGTATTAACTATAAAATAGTGTAAATTTAACAGCTTAAATAAAAATATAAATTTAGAACAACAAAAAACCCCTGGAATTCCTTCCAGGGGTTTATGTGAAATATTGTTCACCACCAGAAGGATATCGTCCTTCGGCAGTTAGCATCCGAAGGCTACCGCATATGGTGATGATGGTGGATTGTAGTCACTTGGATGTTCATGGTAATTCTCTTTATGTAATCTTATTTAATTAGTTTAATGAGGATTTATACTCTCATTGAATGTCGTGTGTATCGACTTGCCATTAACTTAACCGCATTTATGCTAGTTTGCAAGCGTGGATAAAGCATTTATATTATTTAATGAGCATATTTATGGCATAAGTTATGCCTTGTTATTTTTTTATGATCAATAAAACCGACAACATGGTCGTGGATTACGGATAAATTATACTCTATAAGGTGAATGGTACCTTGGCTTAAATGTTAATGTAATATTTTTTGCTTACCACTGAAGCATTTAATTTGATCGATGGCTGCACATCTATCACATTGACCCTAAACATTAACGGTTTGAATAACAAAGTCTAATGACATCGCTGCATCGGTTATTTCCTCAGCAAGGCTGAACGCTCGATCCGCATCAGTGTGACTCGTTCGAGCTTCGCTTTGGCTGTAGGCGATGTTTTTATGGTCGTGAGCAGAATGCCAATAGAATAAATCACTTGTGCTGTTTGTTCATTCAATGGATAAACTACACTATAACCAATACAAGGTTACTTCTCAGGCCTTTTCTCATCGATATGAATAAATGATATTCCCATAAGTCGTTGAGTTTATTTTACTCTGCTTATAAGCTGGCATATATTAGCCTTTAACAATAAATCTAACTTCTCGAGGTATGCACCGTATGAAGACCATTGACTTAGTGGCGCTTAGAGATGTTATGGATTTAATGCTTGATGCAGTTTGTGTCGTTGATAGAAAAGGCTGTTTTGTGTTTGTCAGTGCTGCGTTTGAAGATATTTTTGGATATTCTCCTGACGAAGTGATAGGCAAACCAATGATTGGCTTTGTTTATCCCGAGGATGGCATAAGAACGCTTAACGTTGTTGGCACACTAATGAGTGGGAAACTTCAACCTCGGTTTGAAAATCGCTGGGTTCGCAAGGATGGAGAAATCGTCGACATTCTTTGGTCTGCTCGATGGTCAGAGTATCACCAATTTAGAATCGCGATTGCTCACGATATTACTGAACGCAAGCAAATGGAACGGCAACTGCATTACATATCAGGACATGATCCATTAACAGAATTGCCGAACAGGACATTATTGTTTGGGCGCTTACAAACTTCACTTGGATTAGCGCGCCGCGAAGGCACTGATCTTTCCTTGTTATTTATCGATATTGATGGGTTTAAGCATGTAAATGATAGTTATGGTCATCTTGTCGGTGACAAGCTACTCAAGAATATAGCTCAACGTTTGCGCGATTGTGTCCGTAAATCGGATACTGTTGGGCGCTTTGGTGGGGATGAGTTTCTAGTTGTGTTAAATGGAATTGATTTATTTGATGATGTGCTTGTTATTGCTGAAAACATACGTGTTGAGCTTGAGAAACCTTATCAATTTGACAGTCTTAATTTGCAACTGTCACCGAGTATTGGCGTTGCTCGTTACCCTGAAAACGGTGATGATGAGCAGCAATTAATTCAACATGCAGATCAAGCAATGTATAGAGCAAAAAATGCTGGCGGAAATCGAGTCAATGCAAGTTGAGATAATCTTAAGTCGTTTTATTGCTTAGCCATTGTCTTAAACTTGAACAATGCTCTTGCTAGTAAAATAGTGGGTTATAATTAATCCCGATTTAGATAATAACGTTAAGTAGTGTCATTGTTTCCGATATTTTATCTGCATAAAAACAATGCGCTAAATATGTTTTAACAAGATGATTTATTAGCTTAGCCTCAACTCGGGATATAGAGATGGGATAGACGGATAAAAATCAGTCTATCGTTAAGTCATCAATATCTAGCTGGTCTTTTGTGTTGCTATCAAGGCGTATTGACGCGTCAATAGCTGGCCTATTGAACGTTAATATAAGGCAGATAGAGAAACAAAGGGCTGTTTGATAACCGCTTATTACCCCTAGATGAGGTTAGTTATACTGACTTAGGAAGAACATTTTTAGTATGCGTAAAATTGACAAAAAAAGAGACAATCAATTAAGAGAGGGATTAACCTCTGTATGCCAACATGCAATAGCGGCCTATCCAGGTTTTGCGTGGATTACCCATATGGTTGATTATGCTATATTTCCTAAAGGTTTACGGATTATTTGCATATTTGATACTGAATCACAGCTAATGCAATTTAATCAACGCGGTGATAAAGCGATATTGTTAAGCTTAATTCAACGCACCCTTGCTCAATACGCTATTAACCTCAAAGACATCAATCAGCATGTTAGCTTTGATACCGAAACTGCCTGCGAGCAGCAACATCAGGGTAATTGGGCGTTGCGGTTAAGTGAAACTAATAGCATGGCAAACAATGGTCGCTCTAAGCTGCACTCAATGTCGCGTGGAGGCTGATTTAACCTGCTAATACTTATCTCGTTCTAAATTAACGAATCTCAACTCGGGATGTGAGATGGAATAAGTAATTTAGAATCAGACTATTACACCTAATAGCATATCAAAGTTGGCATTGGTTTTGTCCGTAAGTCAATACAAGATAATTAACAGGGAAAGGCTGTTTGATAACCGTTTATTATCCCAAGCAAAGATTAACGACTAACTGACTTGGGTAAAAGTTTGCTGGTGATTATAAAAATGTAATATATGGGCAAGTTCGTATTCTGATTTAGTTAATGGGCCATAAGCAAAGTGTGGCTTGAGTTCACCCTCATATTGCTGAAAATCACCTAAGGATTGTATCAAACGGTTCAAGGCGACGTTAACGTCGACATGTTCATCTAGTATTGGTGCCGCGGGAATATATTCACTTAAGCTATGCGACATCGCCCCTTTAGTGGCAAAAACCGCAAACGCTAGTGTGCCAACCGTGTGCTTAAATACGGCAGATTTATGTTGCGGAAACCCGGTCATCGAAAACTCAACACTTTGGGCACAGTGGCTGAATACCTGGGCAGTGTTCCATTGGCCAGTACTTAGGCTTGATAATTGCTCTGGCGGTAATAATGACATTTTATTCAGGATCGATAACAATGCGTTTAAATTAAGTAGCTTAGTATCCTTGCCTTGGTTTAACCACATCACACTCGCCCCCCCTAAGCCGATGGCTGCGCTCGCTACACCCACTTTTAAAAATTGTCTACGTTGCATTGTTTAGCCTCAATTTTTGATAGTTGCTTGTGCATTATTGGCGTTTAAGACAACCCAATTAGGATCATTGTTGTCGATACATTTATCTAACATATTCAATCTTATTTCAATAAGTATAACAACGACAAGCTGCTCATGATCTTTTATAACGGTCTGTAGCCTAACGAATGCGTTGCTATTCTTTGGCATACCCCATATCAGAACATGAAATTTGATCAATTTCTTTTTCAGCTTTGCATATCGCTGTTTAGCGCTCACGGTTATTTTTTCAGCGAATGCCATTGTGGTTATTTTTACTCAGTAACGCCTCATTAACTGAAATTGGGTGGCCTAAGTTGATCATGAATACAGTCTCGATAAAATCGAGATCTATGTCTTAAATTTTATCTGAAAAATCAGGTATCTTAAGCTTAAGCGGTTTCTTGAGTATTTATTTATGTTTCAAATCTTTTCTGATTTGGCATCTTGGTTAATTTACAGTGTATTGGGCCTGTCGGCAGAGACAAAACTCGGCGATGCGCTGCATTTCTTTGTTGAAGATGTCACTAAAATTTTTGCATTGCTCTTAGTGATGATTTATCTCATTGCCCTAATGCGGGCGTCGTTAAATGTGGAGCGAGTCAGGGATTATTTAGCCGGTAAACATCGAGGTGTAGGTTACTTGATGGGAGCTGGATTTGGTGTCGTCACCCCATTTTGTTCCTGTTCGAGTATTCCGGTGTTTTTAGGCTTCACGTCTGCGGGGATCCCTTTGGGGATCACCATGAGTTTTTTGATCACTTCGCCCTTAATCAACGAAGTGGCAATATTACTGCTGATGAGTTTATTGGGGATAAAGTTTACTCTTTTGTACGTCGCCGTCGGCATGAGTGTGGGCATGTTAGGAGGGTTATTTCTTGACACGATTAAAGCGGAACGTTGGTTGCAATCGTTTGCGGCAGAAGCGTTAAAACGTGGTCAACAAAAGGGCGGCGTAGATAAGGTTGATGATGGCGCCAGTGCAGAACCCTTGTCTTTGCCACAAAGGCATCAATTTGCCAAAACTGAGATGCTGGATATTTTTGGCCGGGTATGGAAATGGGTTATTATTGGTGTCGGTTTAGGTGCTGCATTACATGGTTTTGTTCCCGACGGTTGGATTGCGGCGCATTTTGGTGACGGACAATGGTGGTCTGTTCCTGCCGCTGTGTTGCTTGGTATTCCTCTTTATTCCAATGCGACAGGGGTTATTCCTGTGATGGAAAGCCTGATTATCAATGGTCTACCGATAGGCACCACATTGGCATTTTGTATGAGCACTGTGGCGGCAAGTTTTCCTGAGTTTATTTTGCTAAAACAAGTTATGCAATGGCGCTTACTGGCGATATTATTCTGTCTTTTATTAGTCGCGTTTACACTGGTCGGTTGGATTTTTAATGCACTAGCGCCAACCTTGTCATCTTCAATTTAAAAAATTAATTATTAAGGAATAAAAATGAAAATCATTAAAGTATTAGGCTCTGGTTGTAAAAAATGCCTTGAAACTGCCGAACTGGTCCAAGCCGTTGCAGATGAAAAGGGTGTAGCAATCAAAATCGAAAAAGTGACCGAGATGGCGCAAATTATGGCTTATGACGTTATGAGCACGCCAGCGGTGGTGGTAGATGAAAAAGTGGTTCATAAAGGCAGTAAACCCACTAAAGATCAAATAGCCGAGTGGATATAGTGTGATCTGTAGTGATTAATTTCTTGGCGCTATTGGTTGTAAATAAGCCGATAGCCTCTTTGGCATTGTGCTGGATTGTTATTGACTCTAGCGGACCGAGACATTGAAATCTTGCCAGTAACGTTTCTTTCCTCATGTTTATCTAAAAGCTTAAGGGTCATCCGTTCGGCTCCTTCGCAATCGAGTGCCATTTGAAATAATAAAAGGGTGGATGAATAAGTCGCCGACAGGCATTTATTGAAATGTTACTGCAATCTCAGTGCATGTGATCATGTCGATGATGACATTAATGGTATCATCACATGCACTGAATTTAACCACCATCGCGTTGAAATTATGACTCAAACATTAGCAAAGGTGCAATTAAAGGGTAGTAAAGGCTTACGCCCATAAAAGGACTTATGTTTTCATTGGGCGTCGGTCATCACAATCCTGATACCGCATCTCAGTTGATTGTCATCGGGCGTTTTGCTAGTGATCATAAGGTGATGGATTGGACATTCTCGTTTGATTTATTTGGTCAATCTCCAACAGGAAAAGTCATCAGTATGACGGAAAAACGTAAAGCGACAGACCCCAAAAGGGTGTTTCAACTCTCCTTTGATAATGCCAGCCAAATAATCTTTCCCAACAAGTTTCCCCCAATAACCATAAAGCAATGATCCCTTTATGCTGCTTGAATAAATGCTGGGTCACACAGGTGCCAGCATTTTTTATGCTCGGTTTACAATAATTGAATCCAGTCGTCATTGCTGTTACATCGACATCCTTTTGTACTTTTGACGATAAACAGTTGGAACATGAAGCCGTTATAAGCATAATAGCCCAAACCATATCACATTAGCATTAGCACGATAATTTGAGGATGCTTTGAGCTCGACACTTACCCAATCCGTTACCCACGAATTTAGCGAGCGCGGTGCGTTAGCAAAACATGTACATCATTATCACAATCGCCAAACCCAAACTGATATGGCGGTTGCGGTGAGTGAGGCTATTGCTAAAAAGCATAATCTGATTTTAGAGGCGGGTACGGGCGTGGGGAAAACCTTCGCGTATTTAATCCCCGCACTGCTCAGCGGCAAGCAAGTGGTCATCAGTACTGGCAGTAAAAATCTGCAAGAACAGTTATTTCTCAAAGACTTACCTGCATTGCTAACCATGCTTGATATTCATGTCCCTGTTGCATTACTCAAAGGGCGTAATAATTATTTATGCCAATTACGCCTTGAAAAACAGATGCAAATGGCCAATAAGTTTACTGAATATTACATTGATGATTTATTAAAAATTAACCAGTGGGCACATTTAAGTAAAGATGGCGATATCGGCAATTTAACCTCGGTGGCTGAGCATTCTGAAGTGATCCCCACCGTCGTCAGCACCAAAGAAAGTTGTACCGGTAAAAAATGTGATCATTATGATGTGTGTTTTACCCGTAAAGCACGCATTAAAGCCATGGACGCTAAAGTGGTAGTGGTCAATCATCATTTATTTTTTGCAGACCGGTTATTGAAGGACTCTGGTTTTGCGGAGTTATTGCCGGACCCAGATGTTGTCATCTTTGATGAAGCCCATTTAGTGCCAGATATCTGTATCAGTTACTTTGGCAGCCACATTTCAAGTCGCGAAATTGATAAACGACTCAATGCGGTGATCAAACTGCATAAAGAAGTGATCCGCGACAGCATTCAACTTGAACAACTGGCTCAGCGTGGCTTAATTGCCCTCAGTGAATGGCACAACTTGATGTTTGAACATCAAGTCTCTGATTGGCGCAAAGTGCTTGCCCATAAAACACTTGCCAGTACATCTTGGAGCTTACACCAGGCGCTTGTCGATTTAGCCAATAATATGCAACATCATCTGGGTCGAGATGATCAACTCGATATTGCCTTTGAGCAATTACAGGCGCTGGCTGAGACGTTACGTCATTATTTTGAGTGCCAAGACCTGCAAGCGGCTTACAGTGTAGAACTTGGCCCTCGGTTTATTATGCTTCGCATGAGCCCGATTAATGTCGCCAAACAATGTCAGCAATTGTTTGTTAAGGATACGTGTTGGATATTTACTTCCGCGACATTGCAAGTGAATCGCAGCTTAGCGCATTTTGCTAAAGAGTTAGGCTTGGCTGACTCAAAGCAACTTATTTTAGACAGTCCATTTGACTATCCCAATCAGGCTGTATTTTGCGTACCTCGTCATTTAGGCAAGGTGGGGCAGTCGCAACATTCAGCAAAACAACTGGTTGATGTGTGTGTTCAAGCCATTAATGCCGCACAAGGACGTACATTTATTTTATTTACCAGTCATCATATGCTGCAACAAGTCGCCGTAATGTTACAAGGTAAAGTCAAGTATCCGCTTTTAGTGCAAGGGCAGGCCAGTAAACAAAGTTTATTGAATAAATTTCGACAACTCGGTAATGCGGTGTTGTTGGGAACCAGCAGTTTCTGGGAAGGAGTGGATGTTCGCGGTAAATTACTCAGTTGTGTGATTATTGATAAATTACCGTTTGTGTCTCCGGATGATGCATTATACAAGGCTCGAGCGGCTAATGCTGAGCGCCAAGGACTCGATCCTTTTGCCACTATTTCATTGCCGCAAGCGGTGATCAGTTTAAAGCAGGGCGTAGGGAGATTAATCCGTGATGAAAAAGATCGTGGTGTGCTTATCTTGTGCGATAATCGGATTGTGAATCGCGCATATGGGCAAGCGTTTATTAATTCATTGCCGCCAATGCAGCGAACTCGCGACTTAGAGCACGCATTACAATTTTTAAAACAGATCCCTTAAGCTTTTTAAAACATCGCCCATCAGTTATCATAATGGGCTTATTTGTCGTGATTACCGAGTAACCCATCAAAATGCCTAAGCAGTTACATATCCTCGCGCTTGATACTTGCACTGAAACTTGCTCAGTAGCATTAACCATTAACGGCGACGTTTATGCTCGTATTGAAGATGCACCGCGTGAACATAGCCAACGTTTGTTACCTATGGTCGACGCCGTCTTAGCCGAAGCTAAAGTGACACTAGCCGATATTGATTTAATTGCTTATGGCCGCGGCCCCGGCAGCTTTACCGGTATTCGTATTTGTACTAGCATGACCCAAGGTTTAGCACTGGGGCTAGATTTACCCGTTATTGGTATTTCTACGCTTACTGCCATGGCGCAAATGGCGATTGAGCTCGGAGCTTCACAGGTATTGTGTTGTATTGATGCCCGCATGAAAGAAGTGTATTGGGGACAATATATTGCCAAAGATGGTATTGCCACCTTAGTGGGTGAAGAACACGTTAGCGCGCCAGAAGCGATTGAATTGACACTCGATACTCAACAAACCATTAGTGTTTGTGGCACAGGATTTGAAGCCTATCCACAATTATTGAATATTGCGCCGCACATTACTCCATGCAGTCAAGCAACTTACCCAGATGCAAAAGCCATGATCGTGCTTGCTCAGCAAGGTTACCAACAAGGTTTACATACCTCTGTCGATGAACTTTCGCCAGTGTACCTTCGTGATACGGTCACATGGAAAAAACTTCCTGGCCGAGAATAGCCATTCGGCGTTATTTGACATAAAGTATAAGAGACAAACATAGGTAAACGGTATCGTTAATGACGATAAATGCAGCATTATTAATGGTCAATAATCAATCAGGCCCTATCAGTCTGAGTCAAACTGTTGCCGGAAATCGACCGATCATTGCGGCCCGCGAACCTATTATTATCAACCCTTCTGCTTCAGACCGTGAAGTTAAAGGCATTGAAACCCGTAACGTGGTCATTGTTGATGATTTAACCTTGTCGGCTAAACAGCAGGCACGTGTTGAATATGATCGTGATACCCATAGTCAACGTGGTGCCATAGCGCAATATTTGTCTACACAGCATTTTGTTAAAAGAGACGAAATTCAACAAATGGTTGGTATTGATTTATATGCCTAATGTATCGTGGTCTGCAATACCCAGTCGCAGCCGTTTTATGATTGAATTACTGCTGGCTTTTTTATTAACTCGATTTCCGTATATCTCTATTCCTTTTAAATGGTTTGAAAGCTATTTCCATGAATTATCTCATGGCATCGCGACGTTAATGACGGGTGGCTCGGTCAGTCATATTCAATTATTTCCAAACGGTGCAGGCCTTTGTTTTAGTCAAGGCGGCAGTAGCATATTAATTGCTTATGCCGGTTATTTTGGTGCCGCATTGTGGGGATATACAATCTTCCTCATGGCTACTCAAAAACAGACTATTCGGTTTACACTCACCTTATTAGCCCTAACAGTGGCGGCTTCGTTACTTTTCTGGGCTCGAGATCTGTTAACAATTATTATTCTTAGCGTCTTGATAATACTTTTTTTGTTACCACTTAAATTAAAAAATAGTAGCCTATTAAACACCTTGCTGCGTATATTAGGCCTGATGATTATTTTAAACGCCATGGCCAGTCCAATGGTGTTATTGGGGTTAAGCAGCCAAGGCGATGCGGTTTTGTTAGCTAAAATGACTTGGCTACCAGCATGGTTGTGGGTAATGTCATGGCTAGCATTTAGTGGCTATATGTTGTGGCTCTGCTGGCGTAAAGTGGGTCGAAAAAAGGGAGTGTCAAAATGAAACGTAACATGATGTTAGGAGCCTTAATTGGCTTATCAAGTTTAGGTATGTCGACCGCCATATACGCAGCCGATAGTATGCCCGATAAAAACGTGACGGCGCCGCAGGTCAATGCTGCTCTTGCTAAGGCGGTGGCCAGCGAATTTCGGTCTACAGAAAATAAACTGCGTGATCAATATCGTCATCCTGCAGAAACATTAGCTTTTTTTGATGTAAAGCCTGAACAGACGGTTATTGAGTTATGGCCGGGTGGTGGTTGGTATGCTGAAATTCTTGCGCCTTATTTAGCCTCAAAAGGTCAATATGTTGCCGCCAATTTTGAAACTAAGCCTGCAGAAGATAACCGTCAAACGGCTTATTATAAATCAGCCGGTGTTAAATTTGAAAAATGGGTGAGTGACAACAAAGCCAGCGTTGGCAATGTTCAGTTTGTAACTCTGGATCCACCGGCTAAATTTTCATTAGGCAAAGATAAATCTGCAGACCACGTATTAACATTCCGTAATTTGCATAATTGGGCCATGAAAGGTGAGTTAGAAGGTGTATTTAAAGCCGCTTATGATGTGTTAAAAGTCGGAGGTTCATTAGGGGTTGTCGAGCACAGAGCAAACGTGGGGATGGCTGCAGAAAGTGGTTATATGGAACAGAATCAAATGGTTGAACTTGCCAATAAATACGGTTTTGAACTGACTGCGAACTCAGAATTAAATGCCAATCCTAAAGACAGCAAAGATTATCCCAAAGGTGTGTGGACATTACCACCCCGTTTAGCGATGGGCGATCAAGATAAACAAAAATACCTTGATATTGGTGAAAGTGATCGTATGACACTTAAGTTTACCAAAACTGCGGCTAAATAATCTGAACACGAAATAGTAAACGCATCTAAAATAGCACTTTGAGTCATATTGAATGTACATGTAATAGATTCACTATTGTCATGGTAATTCGGCATGTTAGCGGTACAAAGTGCACGTTTGCTGTGAAAAACTGACCTGTAAGTGGATAGTTAAGCAGATGATTAAGCCATGACCCCTTCTCCGCTCCCAATTTAGATCAATTCGTTTTGTAAAGTGAGCCCATCATGTTGAACGTTAACGTCGCCGAGATTCAATTGCCGTTGGCTCATATAACCCTTGCTGCGAAACGCTATGGTGATGCTAGTAAGCCAATGATATTGGCTTTGCATGGCTGGCTTGACAATGCAGACAGTTTTATTCCCTTAGCACAGGCTTTTGCCGATCAAGGTTTGTTCGATACATTTCAACTAATGTGCATTGATTGGCCTGGACATGGATTATCAGATCACCGTCCAGGGCGCTATCCATTGCATTGGGTCGATTACATTTATGATCTGCAAGCCGTGATCCATGCTATCGCACAAGATACCGGGCCGATTATTTTATTGGGTCATTCGCTTGGCGGCATAGTGGCGTCAGCTTATAATGCTTGTCTTGCTGAAAATATCCATAAACTCATATTAATAGAAGCACTTGCACCATTATCAGAGTCTTCCAGCCAAGCTAAAGATCGCTTACGTAAAGGTTTACTGCAACAACAACGTTTTAATCGTCAATTAGCCAGACCCGCTCCGACATATTCCTCTATGGACGTTGCGGTTCAAGCTCGCCACCAACTGACTGGATTGGCATTGCCATGGTGTGCACTGATCACCAAGCGTAATATGGCGCTCACTGATGGACAATATCATTGGCGCAGTGACCCAAGATTAAAGTTAGATTCGCTGAACCGATTTACGTTTGATCAGGTAGATGCGCTGATGACCACCAGTGACACGCCTTCTTTACTGATTATTGGCCATGATGGCTATAAACAATTAACCGCATCAACAGAGCAAGCCAATAAATGGTTTACCCATATTGAAATAGTACATTTAACCGGAGACCATCACCTTCACATGGGA
Organism: Shewanella sp. CAL98-MNA-CIBAN-0140; assembly: GCF_040309905.1. NCBI lineage: Bacteria > Pseudomonadati > Pseudomonadota > Gammaproteobacteria > Alteromonadales > Shewanellaceae > Shewanella > Shewanella sp. CAL98-MNA-CIBAN-0140. Next base: position 54,783 of record NZ_JBEOPI010000022.1, on the reverse strand, counting down.
AATGCCCAACAGGTGGCCGAATCGATTGGAACATTTATTCTAAATAGCCGTTAGCACTGGTTGAAATCGCTGTTATTTTTCGATTATTTATGTGACTATAGTCGAAAATTAAAACGCTTGTATGATTTCGGTCACGATAAGCATCATAATAAAGCCTGCGATAACAATATTAATGATACGCAGACAATAAAATATTTTACCACTGACGGGGTATGCACGTCTTAGCACAGTGGGTATTATTAGGAGACACTTGTGGACCAGCCTTGGATTAATAATTTACCTGAACATGTTCCGGCCGAAATTGACCCATCTCAATTCAGTTCTTTAGTACATATGTTTGAAGATTCAGTAGCAAAATATGCCGACCAACCTGCGTTTATTAACATGGGTGCGACGATCACATTCCGCAAACTCGAAGAACGCAGTCGGGCATTTGCAGCTTACTTACAAAACGAACTGCATTTAAAAAAAGGTGATCGTGTCGCCCTGATGATGCCCAATTTGCTGCAATATCCTATTGCTCTGTTTGGTATTTTACGCGCGGGTATGGTGGTGGTTAACGTTAACCCACTTTATACCCCGCGGGAATTAAAGCATCAATTAGTCGATTCAGGTGCGAAAGCTATTGTAGTGGTGTCAAATTTTGCTCATACCTTAGAAAAGATTGTCGTTCAAACACCTATTGAATCGGTCATTATTACCAATCTTGGTGATCAACTCAGTGCACCGAAACGCACCTTAGTGAATTTTGTCGTTAAATACATTAAAAGATTAGTACCCAAATACCATTTACCTCATGCATTATCGTTTCGCGATGCCTTAACAAAAGGTCGTCGTCTGCAGTATATTAAAGCGGATATTACGGGTGCTGATTTAGCCTTTTTACAATATACCGGTGGCACAACCGGGCTATCTAAAGGCGCAATGCTAAGCCATAAAAACGTGGTGAGTAATGTTTTACAGGCCAATGGTGCTTACTCTCCAGCCCTTGATAATGGCACTGAGTTTGTGGTGACAGCCTTGCCGCTGTACCATATTTTTGCCCTTACGGTTAATTGTTTGCTGTTTTTGCACAAAGGCAGCAAAAATTTACTTATCACCAATCCTCGCGATCTTCCCGCATTTGTGGCTGAACTTAAAAAGTACCCGTTTACCGTACTAACCGGTGTTAATACCTTATTTAATGCTTTGGTGAACAATGAAGAATTCACCCAACTTGATTTTTCTGGCTTGAAACTGTCGATTGGCGGTGGTATGGCCGTACAACGCGCGGTCGCCGATAAATGGCAAAATCTGACTAAGACACGTTTATTAGAAGGTTATGGTTTAACAGAAGCATCACCTTTAGTGACTTGCTGCCCATATAACCTCAGTGGTTATAATGGATCGATTGGTTTTCCTGCACCATCGACCTTTATTCAAATCAGGGATGAAGATTCAAAGGTATTGGCTCAAGGCGAAACTGGCGAGTTATATGCTAAAGGCCCTCAAGTCATGCTGGGCTATTGGCAACGTCCGGAAGAAACCGCCACTGTAATTGATAAAGATGGTTGGTTAGCAACAGGCGATATTGGTTACATGGATGAAAAAGGTTTCTTTTTCATTGTTGATCGTAAAAAAGACATGATTTTAGTGTCAGGTTTTAACGTATTCCCGAATGAAGTGGAAGAGGTTGTTGCCCTGCACCCTAAAGTGATTGAAGTCGCTGCTGTTGGCGTTCCCAATGATGCCAGTGGCGAGTTAGTAAAGATTTTTGTGGTCGCAAAAGACAAATCATTAACCGAAGAAGAATTGATTAAGCACTGTCGTCATCATTTAACGGGATATAAAGTTCCTAAGCTGGTAGAATTTAGAGACGAATTACCGAAAACCAATGTGGGTAAAATTTTACGCCGACAACTTCGAGATGAAGTTAACAAAGCGTAAAATCAAAGCCGGCAACTGAGCCGGCTTTCTTATGCTTAGCTATTCTCAGTTGACTGCCATGGCCCACATCTCTTTTTAGCGGAGCCTATTTTGTTAACGTTTGAATATATCAATGATGATGCCAGCTTATTGTCATTAGTTGAACAATACCAACAAAGCACCTTATTGGTGCTCGATACTGAGTTTGTCCGCACTCGAACCTATTATGCTAAATTAGGTCTTATTCAAGCCTATGATGGCAAGACCTTAGCATTAATTGATCCGGTCGCGATTACCGATTTAAGCCCTTTTTGGCAATTATTAACTAACCCGAAGGTTGTTAAGTTAGTGCATTCATGCAGTGAAGATCTTGAGGTGTTTGCTCATTACGGTGAATGCCAACCTAGCCCATTATTTGATAGCCAAATTGCTGCTAGTCTTGCCGGTTTCGGCCACGGTTTAGGATATGCCAAACTAGTCGATGCATGCTTGCAAGTTGAAATAGATAAAGGCGAGTCACGTACTGATTGGATGAAGCGTCCACTTACTGAAGCACAATTACAGTATGCAGCCAATGATGTGTTTTATTTGTATCAATTATATCCACAGCTCCAAGAGAAACTTGCGGCAAGCAATCGTATTGAATGGTTGTTTGAAGAAGGTCAGCGCATGACGGAAGGGCGTTTGTCATTGCCAGAAGGCGACAGCGTTTACCTTAAAGTAAAAAATGCCTTTCAGCTATCGAGTCAGCAATTAGCCTATTTAAAAGTATTGGCTAAATGGCGCTTAAACAAAGCGGTAAGCCGTAATCTTGCGCTCGGTTTTGTGGTAAAAGATCATGCATTAATTGCATTAGCCAAAAAACAACCGACCACGTTAGCAGAATTAGCTCAATTAAATGATTTAACGGATCAAGAAAAACGTATTCATGGCAAAGACTTATTAACGGTAATGGCGACTGCAGATTTAGTTAATCTACCTGAAGAAGTTGATATTGTTGCGCTTAAATCTGGTTATAAATCAGCTTTTAAAGAGGTTAAGAACGTCTTGACTGAATTATGTGAGCGAGAAAATGTTGCATTAGAATTTGTTGGTTCTAAACGCCATATTCATGAGTTTTTGTTATGGCTTTTCAATAATAAAACGACCTCAACACCTTTGCTACTAAGTGGTTGGCGAGGAATGTTGATCGGTGATTTGCTAGCGCGAGTACGTTTCAATTAATGCAATAAGATCATCAAACTAAAAAGGATACTTGCATTGCTGCAAGTATCCTTTTTGTTATTTTGTCCTAGCGATTTAATCTCAACCAGTGATAGTTACTTAGTATCAGGTAAGGTGACGTTAAGCTCTAAAACCGATAAATTGTCGTCATTTTGGTCTAACTGCACAGACACTTGGTCTTCTGATATTTGGACATATTTTCGGATAACTTCGATGATTTCTTGTTTCATCTTTGGAAAATAATCAGGTATACCGCGTTCTCCACGCTGATGAGCCACAATAATTTGTAATCGTTCCTTTGCCAATGATGCGGTATTGGGCTTTTTACTGCTTCTAAAATAATCAAGTATCGACATAATTAGCTCCCAAATATCCTTTTAAGGAATCCCTTTTTTTCTTCTGTGATAAATCGAACCGGCACATCGTCACCTAATAAGCGCGCAACGGTATCGCCGTATGCTAAACCTGCATCACTTTCTTGATCAATAATGACTGGTACTCCTGAGTTTGATGCTTTCAGTACCGATTGAGATTCAGGGATCACACCTAGCAATTCAATGGCTAAGATTTCCTTCACATCTTCAACGCTGAGCATTTCACCTGTTCTGACTCTGGCAGGAGAGTAGCGAGTTAACAGTAAATATTCTTTAATCGGTTCCAGAGATAATTCAGCACGACGTGAGCGACTCTGTAGCATACCTAAAATACGGTCAGAGTCACGTACTGAGCTAACCTCTGGATTGGTGGTCACAATCGCAATGTCAGCAAAGTAAAGTGCCATCATTGCACCTTGTTCAATCCCCGCAGGGGAATCACACACAATATAATCGAAATCTTTTGTTAAATTGTCAAGTACTCGACCCACGCCTTCTTTCGTTAGCGCATCTTTATCGCGTGTTTGAGACGCGGGTAAAATAAACAGTTTATCACAGCGTTTATCTTTAATTAATGCTTGGTTTAAATTGGCTTCACCATTGATAACGTTGACAAAATCATATACAACTCTGCGTTCACAACCCATTATCAAATCAAGGTTGCGTAAACCGATATCAAAATCGATAACAACGGTTTTTTTTCCTTTTAAGGCCAATCCGGTGGCAATTGCTGCACTGGATGTTGTTTTACCCACACCGCCTTTACCTGATGTGACAACAATAATTTGTGCCATTTATTTTTATGTCCTTGTATTTGCCGATTATTGGGGCAATGATTCAACAGTGAGGGATGCGCCATCAAGGCGAACACAGCCTCTTTGGCTTAGATCGTATTGTTGCAAATGTTCAGTCAACCAATACTGTCCAGCAATCGATACTAATTCTGCTTCTAACGAGTTAGCGATAATCACACTTTGATTATCTCCCGCTGCGCCAGCCATGGCCTTGCCACGAAGAGCGCCATATATATGAATGCTACCATCTGCAATGACTTCTGCGCCATTACCAACCGCACCAAAAATGATTAAATCAGCATTTTGTGCGTATATTTGTTGTCCAGAACGCACATTTTGCTTAATAATTTTGGTTGCCCGTTTAGGCAACTCTGCTTTACGGGCTTGTTTGCCCGACTTTACCACGGCAATAGCCATGCACTTTGCTTGTTCAATTTGCGCTGGGCTTGCGTCGGTAATGCCAACAATAATAAGATTTCGGTCAATTAATAATTGTTTTAGCGCATTGAAATCTATGTGGGAATGCTGAATGGCAGATAAATTTAATACCAAGGGTGCGCCCAAAAAGAACTGAGGAGCTTGAGCCAATTTTGAGTCTAATTCAGATGCTATGATATCGAGATCGTTATGATTAATATGCAGCACTGACAATGTAAAAGACGTGGCCTTTAATTCGAGATTTTCTTTAGCCATCTCGGCGTGATTCTCCAATACTTCAGTGATAAACTGATTTACAATTATTTTCTTGTCTCACCATGTTATAGTGTGCTCAGTTGACTATCAAGTTTGAACCTTTGGAAATTTACACTAAAATGATATGTGCAGTATATAAAAGTGGTCGAAGAGCAGATACTTACCTTTTTGTTAAAAAACGTGATGTTTTTGATGAGGTTCCTGAGTCGTTAATGGAAATGTTCGGCACGCCTACATTAGTAATGATTGTCCCATTATCTAAACGAACTCACTTAGGTATCGCTGATATTAACAAAGTGAAGTCTGCATTGGCTGAGCAAGGCTTTTACTTACAAATACCGCCACCGCAAGTTAATTTACTCGAACAACACAAACAAGAATTAGCTCTTAAGACAGTAGCCCTTAAGAAATAAGCTCATTCTCAAAGGAGTAATCAAGACTAATATGATTCAAAAAATCATTTTAAGCGTATTTTTTTACTTCTTTTGTTCTAATATCTTGATGGCTGAATACAGCCATCGTGAATTTACTGACTACCTGTTACAGCTTCAACAGAAGTCGATAGCCGCTGGCGTTAATCAACTTACAGCAGAACGCTATATTGCTAATATTAAAATATTCAAAAAAGCCAATTTCAGCACCGACTTACAACCATCGACATCCTTAGAGTACTTTATCCCCCAAGCTGTTCCAGAAATTACTGTCAGTACTGCTAGAGCGATGTTTCAGCAGCATGAATCCCAAATAAATGACTTGAGTCGAATTTATCAAGTTCAGCCTCGTTTCCTTATGGCGTTATGGGGCATGAACTCTCGTTTTGGAGAGCGTCCGGGTCGTTTCCCTGGGCTATCTGTATTAGCCTCACTCGCATATAAAGGTGATAAAGAAGCATTCTACATTAACGAATTTATTGCTGCGCTTAAGTTAATCGAGCAGACAAATATAACCGAAGATTTATTGCGCAGTTCCTCATCTGGGGCGATGGGACAGATGCAAATAATGCCGAGCCAATTACTAAAGTACGGTGTCGATGCCGATAATGACGGTATAATCAATGTCTGGAACAGCACGGATGATGCCTTTGCATCAACGGCAAATATGCTGCACCAACAAGGGTGGCAATATGATTCTACATGGGGGCGACAGGTAAAAGCCACCATGATGTTAGATCCTAATTTGCATGGTTTAAGCACACATCACACATTCCCACAGTGGCAAGCCTACGGTGTCAGACGTTTCAATGGTAATGACTTACCGCAACGAAACGACATGGATGTGTCATTAATTGTGCCTGATGGACCGAAAGGGCGCTTATATTTGGTGTACGATAACTTCCGTTTATTGCATCAATTCAATGACACTTTGTACGACACCTTAGCGATAACTTACCTCTCCGAGAGAATTAAACAGTAAACTGAGGTGTTTTCGGTGTAAAATGCGGTCAAATTTCGATAAAAGTTACTATAGATAGAAAATGATGACTCAGTTTTGGACAACCACACCTTTAGAAAACATGACACCCGAACAATGGGAGTCACTTTGTGACGGCTGCGGTAAATGCTGTTTAAATAAAATCATCGATGATGATACCGATGAACTTTATTACACTAAGGCAGCATGCCATCTATTAGACAACGACACCTGTGGTTGCCGTAGTTACCTTGATCGCTTTACTTATGTTCCTGAATGTACAGCTATTACTCCAGAAAATATCGCTGAGTTGACTTGGTTACCTGACAGTTGTGCATACCGTCGCTTGCATCTTGGTAAAGGTTTACCGAGTTGGCATCCGTTGCTGACAGGAAGTAAAGAGGCCATGCACAGCGCGGGTATTTCGGTACAAGGCAAAACCGTCAATGAAATGAAAGTGAAATATTTAGAAGACTGTATTGTATTGTGGCCATTATTGGACATTGAATAATAAGTGCAATAAAACACCTGTTCGGGATATAAATAGCTGAAATAGTCCGGTTATAACCTAATCCGCCCTATCTTAAGCCCAGCAAAGGCTATAAAAGCCAAAAGACCTCAATGAGGTCTTTTGATGCTTAATTTACTCTTCACGCTTACTTTTGCTGGTTTATCTTGCTGGTTTAAGCGCCGGCAACAACATTAATAACCAGATTACACAATAAACAGCAAAACCAACCATCATCCACTGGGCCATGCTAACAGAAAGCCATGACCATGGTGAGTCACTGCACATGCCTGTCGGCGAGAATACTGAAGGCAACCATGTGTCCAATGGCATAAAGCTGGGGAACTCAGGGTAAAAAGAGCAAGTAGCAAAAGGTGACGGATTAACCTGCATATCATTTAATTCATACGCTAATTGTAAGCCCCACACAGCAGAGATTGCCCAACCGACCATACCTACTAGGCGTAAAAACCACACTTCAGGTTGTAGCATGCCTATAAGCCCAGCCAGAAAAATACCGAGTACCGCAACTCGGATGTAAATGCACATCACACAAGGCGCTAGATCCATGCCATATTGAAAAAATAGGGCCGCTAACTCTAGCCCAATAGCGGATAATAACAATAAACCCCAAGAAATACGGCTACGACAAAACTGCTGTAATTGCGACAATTTCAGTTCCTAATAAACGTTGTGATAGAAAAAAACACCCTCAAATGAGGGTGTTCTAATAGACTGTAGAGACTTTAAGATAATTTAACTGCTAAGTCCAATAACGAGATTTAATTAATGACCCATTGCAGCACCAGTGATGTCTTTGGCTGAGTGGTGGATTAATAATTGAGTTTCATAGAGCATATTAGTCATATCGACTAAGAAACCGGTTTCAATAGCCAATACACCGACAATAGATAATACAATGGTATAAGGTAAAGCCATCCATACCATACGGCCATAAGACAAGCGAATTAACGGTGCTATAGCCGACGTTAACAAGAACAAGAATGCAGCTTGTCCATTCGGCGTTGCTACTGAAGGCAGGTTAGTACCGGTATTAATCGCCACCGCAAGCAAGTCAAATTGGTCTCGAGTGATTTGGCCACTCATCAATGCAGCTTTTACTTCATTAATGTAAACAGTACCCACAAACACGTTATCACTGACCATAGACAATAAGCCGTTAGCAATGTAGAAAATCACTAACTGCATATTTCCTTCATAACCTAATGCCCACTGGATAACTGGTGCAAACAGATCCTGGTCAATGATCACACCAACAATGGCAAAAAATACCGCTAATAATGCAGTGAAAGGCAGTGCTTCTTCAAAAGCTTTTCCGAGCGCATGTTCATCAGTAACGCCATTAAATGCAGTGGTTAAAATAATAACAGATAAACCAATGAGGCCAACAGAAGCTAAGTGAAGTGCCAAGCCTGCAATTAACCAAACACCAATTAAGGCTTGGACAACCAGTTTCATTTTATCTTGATCTGTTCGGTGCGAGTCTTCATGGGCTGCATAATCAGATAAAATACGGTGTACAGCGTCGGGTAATTGAGCGCCATAACCAAAAACTTTGAATTTTTCGACAAGAAAACAAGTCAATATACCCGCAACCAATACAGGCATGGTCACTGGGGACATTCGTAGAAAGAATTCGCCAAATTGCCAATGGGCCTGCGCAGCAATGATCAAGTTTTGTGGTTCACCAACCATGGTACATACACCACCTAACGCGGTACCAATACCTGAGTGCATTAATAAGTTACGTAAAAAGGCTCGGAACGCTTCCAATTCATCGTGGTCAAGCTGTCCAGTTGTTTCAGAAGTATGGTCATGACTAGCATCGTCACTGTTACCATCACTAAAACTCTTGCCTGACGCGACTTTGTGATAGATAGAGTAAAAACCTACTGCAACAGCAATAATAACCGCGATGACCGTTAAGGCATCTAAAAACGCAGACAAAAAAGCTGATGCAATACAAAACATCAAGGACACGATAATTTTAGAACGCACTTTTGTGATCATTTTGGTAAATACGAACAGTAGTAACTGTTTCATAAAGTAAATACCGGCGACCATAAAGATCAAGAGTAATAAAACTTCTAAGTTGGCTTCAATTTCATGAAGAACCTGTGAGGCAGATGTCATACCGATAATTACGGCTTGTATGGCTAACAAACCACCGGGTTGCAATGGATAACATTTAAGCGCCATGGCAAGGGTGAAAATAAATTCAACCACTAAAACCCAGCCGGCGAAAAATGGACTGACATAAAAAAACAGCAGGGGATTAATTACTAAAAACGCCAAAATTGCGTATTTGTACCATTTAGGTGATTTGCCTAAAAAATTGACAAACAACGCCTTACCTCTGGTTACAGGCATAGTAGCCTCTCCGATATTGTTATTGTGACGGTATGGATACCATATTTGATAGCTTACAACACATCATTATGTTTAACAGATTCGGAAGAATAGAGGCAACTCACATTCGAAAACTTGATAAAAATCAATTTTTGGTTAATTGAGTTAAAATGCCATTCGATAAATAGAGGATTATGACCCATTATTTTCTGTTTAATAACGATATCTTGATATAGCAAACAATGAGTTAGTACAAGAATGTATGTGGCTAACGCTGCATGGCTGTTATTTTATCGATAGTGTAGCCTAAAAAAAATCGAATTGTAACGTTGTTATTTGGTAAAAAAAACAACATAAAGATAATAAAATATCTACATCAGTATATACTAAATCTGTTTGGTTTTATGACTTAAATTGCTGATATGTTCATGATTACAGTGGTTTAATGTGATGTGCATTCAATTAATGACATTTGAATAGACTAGAGTTGTTCGAAAATCAATCGTTAAGAGAGTGGTGATTAAACAATGGTTTTTATTTTCCACCGCTCTGGTATGATCAGTAATAATAGTTTCGTCATTGTTTAGCAATAGGATATGAAGGCTGATGATCATCAATGCCAAAGGGCCAGCAAGTTTTGCCGAGAAATATATTGTTCGTTCCATTTGGGAAAACAAATTTCCACCTGGTTCCATTTTACCTGCTGAACGTGAGCTTTCTGAACTTATCGGTGTTACTCGCACGACGTTAAGAGAAGTGCTACAACGTCTTGCTCGAGATGGTTGGTTGAAAATCCAACATGGTAAACCTACCCAAGTGAATAACTTTTGGGAAACGTCTGGGTTGAATATTTTAGGGACGATTGCTGATTTAAATCCTGATGGTTTTCCATTATTAGTCGATCAACTAATGGCTGCTCGTGGTAACGTCAGTAACATATATTTTCGGGCATCAATCCGTCACAATCCCGAAAAAGTGGTTGAAGTCTTGGCCGGTATTCACAGCTTAGAAAATGAGGCTGAAGCGTATGCTGAATTTGATTATCAGTTGCATCATACATTAGCCTTTGCATCAGGCAACCCATTGTATGTTTTGATTTTAAATGGATTCAAAGGCCTTTACAATCGTGTTGGACGCTATTACTTTTCAAGCCAAGAAGCGCGTGAATTAACCATGCGTTTTTATCTTAAACTTGAAACGCTAGCTAAAGACAAAAATTATACTGATGTGCCTTCGCTAATGCGTATTAATGGTATTGAAAGTGGCAAAATGTGGCAAAAGCTGCGCGATGATTTGCCCGCTGAAATGGGTCATGATAATAGCTAATTAACGTTAGTTGTGAATCATGATCCTTGCTTAATCCGCTTGGGATATCGAATCATAGATATAAAAAAACCAATCACATTGATTGGTTTTTTTATCTGTTAATTATGGCTCAATATCTGTGCTTAGTTAGGTCAGGTGGATATGCTGTACTCTTTTGTTTCAGGGCAAGTAGAGAGTGTGCTAACGTCGCCTGAGTCATCAATTTGTTCTAATGTGACGTTAAACCCCCATAACCGATGCAAATGTTTTAATACCTCTTGATGGTTGTCTGCGAGCGGAATGTTGTCAAATGGAATGTACCGTAAGATAATAGATCGATCACCGTCAACTTGCACTTTCTGCACCTGAATATTGGGCTCTATATTCGACAGGTTATATTGTTGCGATAAAATGTTGCGAATGTCTTGATAACCTTGATCATCATGAATGGCTGATATTGAAAGTTGACTGCGTTTTTGGTCATCTAAAACGCCAAATAATTTAAAGTCACGGATCACTTTGGGTGATAAATATTGGCTAATAAAACTCTCATCTTTAAAGTGCTCCATGGCAAAATGAACCGTAGTGAGCCAATCGCTACCTGCTATATCTGGGAACCACTTTTTATCCTCATCCGTTGGCGTTTCACAAATTCGTTTGATGTCGATAAACATTGCAAACCCTAATGCATAAGGATTAATTCCGTTGTAAGAAGGACTATTGTAGGCCGGTTGTGCGACTACCGCGGTGTGATTTTGTAAAAATTCGAGCATAAAACGGTCGGTGACTTTACCTGTATCATATAAGTGATTCAGGATAGTGTAATGCCAAAAAGTCGCCCAACCTTCATTCATGACTTGGGTCTGCTTTTGTGGATAAAAATACTGTGCCATTTTACGTACAATGCGCACTAATTCACGTTGCCAAGAGGCTAATAATGGCGCGTTTTTTTCAATAAAATATAAAATATTCTCTTGGGGTTCGCTGGGGAAAATGGCTGTCGTTTTAAGGTTGTCTTTTTGTGGTGATGTCGGCAGCGTTCGCCATAAGTCATTTACTTGGCTCTGTAAATAATTCTCTCGCTCTTGTTGTCTTGCTTGTTCTTCTTTAAATGACACTTCAGCAGGACGCTTATAGCGGTCAACACCGTAATTCATTAATGCATGGCAAGAATCTAAGATCAGTTCGACTTGTTCAACACCATAACGTAATTCACATTCACGGATATAATTTTTAGCAAATACTAAGTAATCGATAATAGAGCTTGCATCAGTCCAAGTGTTAAACAAATAGTTATTTTTAAAAAAACTATTATGTCCATAACAAGCATGAGCCATAACTAACGCTTGCATGGTGATGGTATTTTCTTCCATTAAATAGGCAATGCAGGGGTCTGAATTGATAACAATTTCATACGCCAAGCCCATTTGACCACGTTTGTAGCCTTGTTCTGTTTGGATAAAACGTTTTCCAAATGACCAATGAGTATAACCAATCGGCATCCCAATACCTGCATATGCATCCATCATTTGTTCTGCAGTAATGATTTCAATTTGATTCGGGTAAGTATCAAGCTTAAAAAAAGCCGCTGCTTTTTCTATTTCTTGTTGATATTGTTTTAGTAAATCAAATGTCCACTCGGGTCCATCATCTAACGGGTTACGTTTTTTTTGAACCATGATAGCCCCCTATATAGCTTGTTTTTTAAAAAGTTCGCGAAATACAGGGTAGATATCTTCAACTTGGTGAATATGCTGTACCGCAATGTTATCAAACTGCTGTTGTAGTTGTTCATACTGGTCCCACAGCGTCTGATGAGCTCGATGGCTTATCTCTATATAACTGAAGTAACGCACTTTTGGTAAAATATGTTTCGCCAGTATTTCATGGCAAGTTGGGGAGTCATCAGACCAATTATCGCCGTCAGATGCTTGAGCAGCATAAATATTCCATTCAGTTTCGGGGTAACGTGCTTGTTGTATTTCGTGCATCAGTTTTAACGCACTTGATACGATAGTTCCACCGGTTTCTTGTGAGTAAAAAAACTCGTGTTCATCAACTTCTTTGGCTTGTGTATGGTGGCGAATATAGACCACCTCGAGGTTTTGATAACTGCGAGTAAGAAATAGGTACAGCAGAATATAAAAACGCTTAGCCATATCCTTGGTTGTTTGATCCATAGAGCCAGATACGTCCATTAAACAGAACATTACCGCTTGGCTGGAGGGGATTTCACGTTTGGCATAGTTGTTATAACGTAAATCAAAGGTATCAAGAAAGGGCACTTTAGCGATTTGCTGCTTGAGTACTGATATTTGTTCTTTAATGGCTAAAATTATCTCAGCTTTGGCCCCTGGCGTATCTTCAAGTAACGCTAATTCGGCTTCTAATTGTTTGAGCGCTTTCTTTTTTCCACCACTCATGGCAATGCGCCTTGCAAGTGATGAACGTATCGATCTGACAATATTAATATTGGCTGGTACACCATCATTGGTGAAGCCTGCACGGTAAGTTTGGTACTCTATCAGTTTATTGAGGCGGTTTTTTTGCAAGTTGGGCAATTCTAAATCTTCAAATAACAGTTCCAAATATTCATCTTTTGATATTTGAAACACAAAATCGTCATCTCCCTCACCAGAGTTTGAAGCTTCGCCCTGTCCAGATCCATTTCCTTGTCCGCCCTTAGGGCGTTGAATTTGATCACCGCGATTAAATTGATCATTACCCGGGTGAACACGATCACGCTTCCCGCCTTGACCTTGTCTAAACAGCGGTTCACTGAGATCTCGAGTCGGAATACTGATCTCTTCTCCTTTATCAATATCAGTGACACTGCGACGTGTTACCGCATCACCGACGGCTTTTTTGATTTGTTTTTTGTAACGTTCAATAAAACGCTGCCGATTAACGGTGCTCTTGCCTTTTGCGTTGAGTCGTCTATCAATAAAATTAGCCATACGCCTCTCCCAAGTCATATTTCTGCCAGAGTCATTGACTATCTACTCTGCCAATATTGGGTTTTTACGATGATTTCCGCACTCGTAAATACCATTCTGACAATAATCTGACTTGTTTTTTGGTGTAGCCTTTTTCCATCATGCGATTAACAAAATCGTCATGCTTACGCTGATCATCATTGGATGTTTTGCCGTTAAATGAAATAACCGGTAACAGATCTTCTGTATTAGAAAACATTTTCTTTTCTATGACAATGCGCAGCTTTTCATAGCTGGTCCACAACGGATTATTGCCTTCATTATTGGCTCTCGCACGTAAGACAAAATTGACAATCTCATTACGGAAATCTTTTGGATTACTTATCCCCGCTGGCTTTTCTATTTTCTCTAGTTCAGCATTGAGTGCTCCACGATCAAATAATTGTCCGGTTTCAGGATCTCGATATTCTTGATCTTGGATCCAAAAATCTGCATAGGTGACATAGCGATCAAAAATGTTTTGTCCGTATTCTGAATAAGACTCAAGATAGGCGGTTTGAATTTCTTTACCAATAAATTCAACATATTTAGGGATTAAATAACCTTTCAGAAACTCTAGATATTTTTCGCTAATGTCATTGGGAAATTGCATTTGTTCAATTTGCTTTTCGAGTACATAAAATAAATGAACCGGATTGGCCGCTATTTCTGCACTGTCAAAATTGAATACTCTTGATAAAATCTTAAAGGCGAAACGAGTCGATAAACCTTGCATGCCTTCATCTACGCCGGCGTAATCTCGGTATTCTTGGTAGGATTTGGCTTTAGGATCGGTGTCTTTTAAGCTTTCACCGTTATAGACGCGCATTTTTGAATAAATCGATGAGTTTTCAGGTGCGATCAAACGTGATAACACGCTAAATTGAGCCAGGGTTTCAAGTGTGCCTGGTGCGCAAGATGCAGTTGATAATTCGGAGTTGGCTAACAATTTTTGATAAATTTCCATCTCTTCAGAAACCCGTAAGCAGTAGGGCACCTTAACGATATAGACGCGATCTAAAAACGCCTCATTGTTTTTATTGTTTCTAAACGTCGACCATTCGGATTCATTGGAATGGGCCAAAATAATGCCGTTGTACGGTAACGCAGACAAGCCTTCAGTGCTGTTATAATTGCCTTCCTGTGTAGCGGTCAATAATGGATGGAGCACCTTAATCGGCGCTTTAAACATTTCGACAAACTCCATTAATCCTTGGTTGGCTCGACATAATGCTCCAGAGTAGGCGTAGGCATCGGCATCATCTTGTGAGAAATGTTCTAACTGACGAATATCAACTTTACCCACTAGTGCTGATATATCTTGATTGTTTTCATCCCCGGGTTCTGTTTTGGCGATACCAATTTGGTCTAATATCGACGGATAAACTTTAACCACTCGAAATTTAGCAATATCACCACCATATTGATGTAAACGTTTTACCGCCCAAGGAGACATAATTGTTTTAATATAACGGCTGGGAATGTTGTATTCGTTTTTAAGTAATTCGCTATCTTCTTCTGGGTCAAACAAGCAAAAAGGATGGTCGTTGACAGGGCTGCGAATGCCATCGGCACTTAATATATAAATGGGCACTTGCTGCATCAATGCTTTGAGTTTTTCGGCTAGCGATGATTTACCGCCACCGACAGGGCCTAATAGATACAATATTTGTTTTGATTCTTCTAAGCCTTGAGCAGAATGTTTTAAATAGGCCACAATTTGTTCAATCGCGTCCTCCATGCCATAGAAATCTTTAAACGATGGATAGCTTGCAATAACACGATTAGAAAATATTCGACTTAAGATCGGATTTTTTGCTGTGTCGATGATCTGCGGTTCACCAATGGCCATTAATAAACGTTCAGCAGCAGATGCAAAGGCACTTTTATCTTGTTTACAGATAGCGAGAAATTGCTCTAAGGTATATTCTTCGTCGCGTTTTTTTTGATAACGTTGTTGATAATGCTCAAAAATGCCCATAGTAACCCCTTAAAAACGTGCAGTTGTATTGCTTAAAAAGCCAGAGTGATTAACGCGATGGTCTATAATGTGGTGATGAGTCGGTGGCGCAATATTAGGCTTTACGACTAAAGTGTAGGACAGGAAAAATAACTTGGCGAAGTTTTAATGAAAAATAAATTAAATAAAAACAAAGACAAACAGTAGCATTTGCAATAGTTGCAAAAATAAAGCTGTCAGAGTCGTGGTACTTTTGGTGGATTTTAATGCATAAAAAAGGAGCCTTAACGGCTCCTTTGATTTTTGCTATTAATTAACATTAAGCAGCAAAGTTGTTGTTAACAAATTCCCAGTTAACAAGTTGCCAGAAGTGAGCTAAATACTCTGGACGTGCGTTACGGTAATCAACGTAGTAAGCATGTTCCCATACGTCTACCGTTAATAGAATGGTAACTGATTCGTCAGTTAATGGAGTAGCAGCATTGCTAGTGTTAACAATCGCTAATGAACCGTCAGCTTTTTTCACTAACCATGTCCAAGCGCTACCGAAGTTGTTT
Organism: Shewanella sp. CAL98-MNA-CIBAN-0140; assembly: GCF_040309905.1. Classification (NCBI taxonomy): domain Bacteria; kingdom Pseudomonadati; phylum Pseudomonadota; class Gammaproteobacteria; order Alteromonadales; family Shewanellaceae; genus Shewanella; species Shewanella sp. CAL98-MNA-CIBAN-0140. The sequence goes on along the minus strand of NZ_JBEOPI010000022.1, from coordinate 38,708 downwards.
ACTGCAGAATCGGTAAATTTAGCTTTGAATTCTTCAAAAGAACCAAAAGAAGCATTGATAGCAGCAGCGATATCGCCAGTTGCTTCGCCGCCAGCGTTAGGTGCTAAGCAGTTCCAGTAAAAAGTGTGGTTCCAAACTTGAGCTGAGTTGTTGAACATACCACCAGTTGAAGTTTTAACAACTTCTTCTAGTGTTTTGCCAGCAAATTCAGTTCCTTCAACTAAACCGTTTAGTTTTACCACATAGGTGTTGTGATGCTTACCATAATGGAACTCAATGGTTTCTTGAGAAATGTGTGGTTCAAGTGCGTTCTTTGCATAAGGTAATGCTGGTAGTTCGAAAGCCATTAGTATTTCTCCATGGATTCAGGTTATCGTTTTGTTTACCCATCAGGTAACATTCATTTAGGACCATTGTACTGATTATTTTTGTGATGTGAATCATTGTTTAGGGAATTATGTGGATTGCAGTAATCGATTTTATCGATTTTAAAAAAACCCTACAAACTGTGGCATTTTGTTCTTTGTCTAGGTGTCGTACAATAGTCACTATATGTTCAGTCGTTGTAATTAGGAAATCAAATGGAAACTGTAGAAAAGATTAAACAGCAAATTAGCGAAAACCCAATTATTGTGTACATGAAAGGTTCGCCTAAACTACCAAGCTGTGGATTTTCATCTCAAGTTGCTCAAGTGATGATCAACTGTGGTGAACAATTTGCCTTCGTAGATATTTTACAGCACCCAGATATTCGTGCTGAATTACCAAAATTTGCTAATTGGCCAACATTCCCACAATTATGGGTTGAAGGCGAATTGATTGGTGGTTGTGACATCATCACTGAAATGTTCCAAAAAGGTGAACTTCAGCCAATCATCAAAGCGACAGCTGATAAGTTCCGTACAGAAGATGCTGCAGAATAATTGCTATTGATTGAGTGCGTTAAGCGTTCAATAAAAAGCCCCAATGCTAATCGCTATTGGGGCTTTTTTATTTTACATTTTATATGTGTTTACTTAACGATGCTGTAAAAGGATATTACTCGTCTGTTTGTGGCTTTCTCACGGCAGGTAAAATCAGGTTCATGAAAATAGCCACGATACCGCACAAGCTGATACCTGTTAAACTGAACGAGCCAATACCAAAAGCCATTCCGCCAATACCAAACACTAATGTTACCCCGACAATACTCAGATTGCGTGGTTCTGATAAATCGACTTGATTACGAATTAATGTATTTAATCCCACCGCTGCAATAGAGCCAAACAGTAAGCACATAATGCCACCCATGACCGGAACGGGAATGGTTTGCATCATAGCGCCCAGTTTGCCGATAAAGGCTAAGGTAATCGCGGTGATAGCAGTCCAAGTCATAATGCGCGGGTCAAAGCTTTTAGTCAGTGTAACTGCGCCGGTGACCTCGCTGTATGTTGTATTAGGAGGACCGCCCAGTGCCGATGCAGCAATCGTAGCAATGCCATCGCCGATTAGGGTGCGATGTAAACCAGGCTTTTTGAAAAAGTCTTTTCTAGTGACATTTGATATCGCTAAAATATCGCCAATATGTTCTACCGCGGGGGCAATAGCGACTGGGATCATAAATAATATCGCGTGCCAGTTAAACTCAGGGGCCACAAAGTTTGGCATCGCGAACCAAGGCGCTTCACTGACAGGCGTAAAGTCGACAATACCATTAGCTAAGCTGACAGAATAACCCACTAAAATACCGGCGAGAATAGGCATTAAACGGACTAACCCTTTGGCAAATACCGCGACTATGATAGTCGTCATTAATGCAGAAAGAGAAATGATTAATGCGATATTTGGCTCGACGATGATGAGACTGCCATCACCGCTTTTGCCTAACGCCATATTGACCGCAACCGGTGCCAAGCCTAAACCAATGATCATGATGACTGGGCCAACGACAACAGGAGGCAATAGAGTATGAATAAATTTTGTGCCACGTAACTTTACTGTTAATCCAAGTAGCATATACATACCACCTGCAGCCATTAATCCGCCCATGGTGGCAGGAATACCCCATGTTTGTACGCCATATAAAATCGGCGCGATAAAGGCAAAGGAAGAAGCGAGAAAGACGGGGACTTGACGTTTGGTGACTAATTGAAACAGTAGGGTACCGAAACCGGCAGTAAACAAGGCAACACTTGTGTCTAGGCCCGTTAATAACGGCATTAGCACTAGTGCACCAAAAGCGACAAATAACATTTGTGCGCCTTGTAGCGGAATTAACACGCGTTTCATATTTTTCTCCATCTTTGATTAGAAAGTTAGCGTGTGATTAAACGGCGCGAATTGTCACATAAAAGCGATCATATGCATAACAACTTATAGGGCGCTGTAGCGATTATTGTTATTCGATATGGCTACAATACCCAGGTCTTGTTGAACTCGAGCTGTCAAAATTTTTTCGCGATAAGCGAGTTAGCTCTTTGCTTAAAATGATGCGGCGCAAGTGTTAGAGACAAAGTCTCTAAGTAAGCCTGTCTCTTGTAACAAAGACCCTAGCTTACAAAGACACTTGCTTAACATCATTACCGCGGTTTAGCCGAACCCTCCGGCAGCGTTTGTGGCTTCTTTCTACTGCATTATCACTTATTCATCTCGAACATCGACACACCATAAACGTTGCCTTGGATAAAACGGCCATAAACTGTTGTAAAATTTATCTCAAAAGATCAATCACTTCCTTTCAATATGTTTGTGCAAAAAAGAGTTTTCGTTATCTATTACTCGATGAAATTTTATTATGATATAATTTGCCTACTTTTATTTGCTGCGTTTATGTTATCAGATGCTGAAAAAACTAATTAATCTCATTGTGTTACCCCTGTTTGCGCTTACCTCAATCGCGCTCGTGCAAGCTGCAGAAGTCGGCAAGCTTGATGAAGCGGATATTGCGGTAAGCTCACGCGCAAACGATGTTAAAGATCACGGCCTCAAAGAGGCATTAGCTGCCGTTTTCATAAAAAATTCTGGTCTGCCTAGCGTGGTGTTAAATCCATTGGTTAAGGCTCAAATTAATACACCAGAAGTCATTTTGACTCAATATGGTTATTATGAAAAAAATGGCGAGCTAATGCTCAAGGCCAGTTTTGACCATCAACGGATTATTTCAACGTTACGTCAAGCAGGTTTACCTGTTTGGGGTAGTCAGCGACCCTTGACCCTGTTATGGATGTCTGTCAATGAGAACAATGAGCCGACTGTGTTAGCTGATGCTTCTTCGGCAGATATTCGTATTGAGTTGGCTCAAGAGTCTACTAATAAAGGCATACCATTATTGCTGCCGATTATGGACTTGGATGATGTTATGCAAGTGAGTATCACTGATGTACGAGGGATGTTTACTGATGTATTAGCCAATGCATCTGCGCGTTATCAAGCGGATTACTTTGCCGTTGCGAATGTGGACACTCAAGGCGGTAATGTCCATTTCTCCTTTAAATTATTTGATAAAAATAGAACTAATGGCGTGTTACAAGCATTAATTTCACAACAAGGTAATGCTGCTGATTATAAACAAGCGACTAAACAAATGATGAACATTCTGGCCGATTATTATATTAGCCAGTATGCAATCGCCTCTACAGGTAGTGATGTTGCAACACAAGTCAGCTTTACTGGGTTAAATAACATGATTCAAGTGGTGCATGTTGAGACCTATCTTCGTCAGCTCAGTGCAGTAAAGTCGATTAAGCTTAGCCAGTTCAAGGGTGATTCTGCTACTTACTCGATAGCGCTGTTTAGTAGTGTAGACGATTTACAGCGGCTGCTTAATATTGATAGTCGGCTATCACAATTAGATACAAAGGGCAGTGTAGAGTCATTTTATGAGTCTAAGACTGACGACACCAAACCCAAATTGATTTATCAATGGTTAGGCTAATAAGTATTACTGGTGCGCGGTACATTGTAATAGTGCAGCGTTAAATACTGTACCAAGACTCGTTATGTGCAGGTTTGTCGTTGAAACTCGCATAATTGAGCGACTTAGGTATATAATAGTGTTAGTTCGTTTATGATTTTGAGACCTATCTGAGTGACACAAAACTCACCAAGACAATTATCTTTACCCGTTTATTTACCTGACGATGAAACCTTCCAAAGTTATTACCCGGCTTCGGGTAACGACGAGTTGATCCAAAAACTTCAAGCCAGTGCTGAGGGGAGGTTGGCTTCTTCTTTATATGTCTATGGTCCTGAAAAATCAGGCCGAACACATTTAATGCATGCTGCCTGCGCCCATGCTAATGACTCGGAACGCCGCACTCTCTATATTCCATTAGGTATCCACGCAAGCATTTCACCGGCATTATTTGAGGGCCTAGAATCTCTTGAATTGATTTGTATTGATGATATAGAAGCGATAGCGGGTAACCTTATATGGGAAGAAGCGATTTTTCATTTGTATAATCGTATTGCTGAACAACAAGATTGCCGCCTGATTGTCAGCGGCAAAGCTTCACCTTCTGAAACGGGTTTTTTGTTGCCAGATCTGGTTTCTCGTATGCAGTGGGGCTTAATTTATCAACTTCAACCGATGGCAGACGACGAAAAACTAGTTGCTTTGCAACGCCGAGCGGCAATGCGAGGACTGCAGTTGTCAGATGACGTAGGACGATTTTTACTGACTCGAATGGCGCGTGATTTACGTTCTTTGTTTGATGTACTCGATAAATTAGATAAAGCTTCGATGGTGCACCAACGTAAGTTAACCATCCCGTTTATTAAAGAGATGCTTAGCCTTTAGTGCCTTAGGGTTTAATTCATTAGAAATAAAATTATCGCCATCAGTCTATCCGATTAGACAATAAAAAACGCCAAATGCATTCATTTGGCGTTTTTTATTGCGTGAGTCAATGGCTTATTGCTTCACGTGATCACTGCCACTAAATTGCAATGGTCTAGTGTCAACAGAATTTTTTTCAGTTTGTGATGAAATTTTCTGTGAAGATTTTGATGGATCAGTTGTTAGAAGCAAGTTTTGTGCCCAGGTTTGGCCTTTAACTAACGCTACTGGTGCAGGTAAACCATCCATCACTTGTCTTACCTCTATTTCAGGTAACATTTGGCTCAAGACGTAACTAGCGCGATCGTATAACTCAGGTTGACCGACTCGGCCGCGTTGGCCCCATTCAACCACAATCGTCGAGCTTGTCTCAATTTCTGGTTTGTCAGTAATGGCGATATCACGCAAAATACCATATCGATGGCTCAACATCACTTCTTCAAATAGCATGGCAACATCTTCTCGTGTTGATGAATAAGCATAATCATCGTTGGCGAGGTCACTTGAGAAAAATAGCGCTACATCACTTGGAGTATAGGCTTTTTGGGTGTTATTTGCAGATTCACCGGCATGATTTACTTTTGCAAGACCATACATCTCATTACTGGTTAATGGATAGCGTATATTGAGTTGAGCTGATGTCATGGCATTCGATTCATCACGACGCTGATATTCGTCTATTAAGGTAGGTCCTTGAATATTGGCATGCATGCTTTGTGGATAATAATCATTTGCGTGAGCCAGTTCATGATAGAGCAAATCAGCTAAATCATAAGACATGCTGTCAATCGTGCGGTTGATGCGATTACCTTTTTCTATGTATTCACTTGCATAAGCATTATCTTTAACATAACGATAGGGAGATAAATAATTCAGGTCTTCACCAAAGTTGCTGCGATAATCAGGCGTTTCATTAATCGTATCTCGCTGGGCAGAAGTTAGCCACAGGTATTCAGGATCAAGATATATTGCTCCTATAAAACCAGTATAAAAGGCTGGTCTGATATCGTAACTGATGACGACAGCAGTCACTGATTGCAACAATTCTACAAAATCATTATGAGTTTGTGTACGTAAATAGGCTTCAAAGTTTGCCCCCATCCAGTCGTGCGACACGACCACTCTGTCCATAATCGTATCGATAGGATCGAGATTGGTATCTTGGCTAATAAAGGGCAACTCATTAATGATGTTGCATGGATCAACGAATTGGTTCGAGTAAACACAAGAGATTAGTTGGTTTGCATATGGTGAGTCAGGCTTGTAAGGGTGCATTCGTGCAATGGGGTAGCTGAAGTAGGCGTCCGATGGGGTGGTTTTTTCTTTGGTTACGAGTAAATTGACGTCATCACTAATGGTTTGGCCGTCAAATGTGGCAGTGGCTTTAAGACTGAATAGTTGATCGGTATCGACGTTTGGCGCAACAAAAAACGGCCTATTTATGTCACTTAAATCCACGTTGGTAAAGGCTTTATTATTAGCACTCGGATACATGCACCAACTGATATTTTCAGGTACTTGGCCGTTTATATTCTGTATACGCAAACTCGCATCAGTTCTATTCACCATTTGATGATCGCTATTAATGCGTAAAAGATTGTCATTAGAATCGGCAGTAATTGATACCGTTTCTTCAATGTTGATGTTATCGCCAGAGACCGTCACTTTAAAAGCGTAATCTTGGTTACTTGTGGGTGTGAATGCTAATACTTGGCTATTAACTGCAGCAAGTTCAAGACTGGGTCCTGAAATCTGCTGCCACAAAAATGTTTTTCCAATACTGTCTTGTTCATTGATACTGGCAATAATGCTACCTGGTTTGTCTTTGGCATAATCGTGTTCAAGAATAAAAGTCAGTTGAGAGTTTGTGTCGGCAATGGAATAAGTAATATTTTCACTGCAGATTTCGAAAGTGGATGAGGTAGGTACACCTGGATTGTTATTGTCTGAATCTCCTCCGCAGGCGCTAACTAGTATGGCACTGGCTAAAAGACTGTAGATCCCTAAATTTTGCGATAACTTCATTAAACCTCCCTGTCTATTTTATTATTATTTAAAAATACATTTTTATAACATCCTGTTAGCAAAATAATGTAGCATGCTGTTTTGTATAAATGCAACTAACAAAAAAGCGCCCGAAGGCGCTTAGTGAGGCAACAAAAATGAAGGTTGGTTATTGTTGCTCAGATTTTTTCTTTAACCCTAATCCCAACTCTCGGCCACGTATGCGGGCATAAAACGGAAAACTGACAAGTAGTACGCAAATAAGCACCGATTCAATTAGGGCAAAAACAAGGGCGTCAGTGGTGACATAAGCTAGGGTTAATCCATGTAATAAATACAAACACAGAATAAAACTCGCCCATGCATAAGTGTATGGGTTACCCGTTAAAATACCTTTTAGCGGCAACAATAAAGGTACAATCCATATTAAGCTGAATCCTAGCGAGTAAGTTCCATTTATACCTTGTTGAATAAACCAGCCGCTGAGCAACAAGAGTAATGCAAGGTAACCAATTCGACTTAGTTGAAACAAGGTTTGTGAAGTCATTATTTTACTCGTTAAAGAATAGACAAAACATTTTCAGGTGGACGACCAATGGCAGCTTTGTTGTTCGCTAACACAATAGGGCGCTCAATTAATTTAGGTGTTGCTACCATTGCAGCGATAAGTTGAGCTTCCGATAACGATGTATCCGCCAAATTCTGAGCTTTATATTCGTCTTCTTTGGTGCGCATAAGTTGGCGAGCCGTTAAGCCAAGTTGCTGTAATATTGTATGGATTTCTGCGGTAGTGGGTGGCGTCTTTAAATATTCAACAACAGTGACATCGGCATTATTTGCTTGCAGCAATGCCAATGTTTCACGACTTTTTGAACAGCGCGGGTTATGTAGTATCGTCGTTTTTGTGGTTGTCATGGTCATAGTCCGTCATTAAAAAAATGGCAAACAATAAGTGGGTTTATTGTTTGTCATTATTCTATCAAAGAATTGCTTATAAGGTTAGATTATCGCAGCTATTTTAATGCCTCCATAGCTCTATCCGCTTGTCTAAACTGCCTTATTCTCGCTTCAATTCGCGCCAGTTGTAAGGTTTGGCCATCGGAATAGCGATAGGCATAATTGAGTTGGTCAATCGCACCTTTATAGTTCGCCGATAAGGCCATCAGTTCAGCATTGCTGTAATACTCAAGTGCTTTGTTGTCTAGCTTACGGTATGCATCAGCCATAATTTGATATGGCAACATGTTCTGTTTATCGAAAAATATCAGTTCTTCTAACAGCGGGATAGCTTTTTTAGGCTGATCTGCCTGAACATAAATATTGGCTAAGTTAGCGTTGACCACTTGTGAGGTCGGTTTTAATTTCCGTTGAGCTTCTAATAATGCTATCGCCCCCGCAAAATCTTTTTTCTGATCTAATAAGTCTGTTTTGGTGTCGATGTAAAACAGATTATTGTCATCTTGTTTAAGTAACCCATCAATAATGACTTCAGCTTGATCAAATTTCTCTAAACGGAAAAGTGCTAAGGCTTTGCCATAGAGTGCAGCCTCTTTAAAAGAGTATTCGTTCTTTTTTAGTTGTTGATCAAACAAAGATAACGCTGCATCATCACTAAAACTGGAAAAGCGTACTTGGATACGGGCTTTAGCTAACTGAAAGTTTAAACTATTAGGAACATTATGTTTAGGGTACTGAGCCGCGCGATTACGCGCCTCGGTAATACGTGATTCTGGTAACGGATGTGTCAGTAACATTTGCGGTGGCGTCGTGGTAAAGCGATAGCGAATAGCAAGTTGACCAAAAAATGTAGCGGCAGCATTGGGATCAAATCCAGCATCTACAAGAATTTGCATTCCAATACGGTCGGCTTCTTTTTCATGTAACCGAGTATAGTTAATTTTAGATTGTGTGGCTAATGCTTGAGTTGTTGCTAGCGCAGCCATACCGGCTTGAGGTGCGGCAATCGTTAATAAAATAGCCCCTAACATCCCCACAATAGTCGCCGTCGAACTCTTTTCTTGTGCTTCAAGTGAGCGAGCTAAATGTCGTTGGGTGACGTGAGAAATTTCGTGGGCTAATACCGATGCTAATTCACTTTCGGTATCGGCATTTAAAAATAATCCGCTATGTACTCCAACATGACCACCAAAAAAAGCAAAAGCGTTGATTTCATCATTGCGCAGTAAAAAAAAGTAAAAGGGTGTTTTTACTCCAGTGGCATTAGCAACCAGCTTATTTCCCAGTTCTGATAAATATTGATTCAGCACCGGGTCACTGAGCACGGGTGCCGAAGAACGTATAACGCGCATATAGGCATCACCGTAAACGGTTTCTTTTTCTAAACTAAAAGTATTGACCGCTGCGGTGCCAAGATCAGGAAGATCGTTATTGGCAAAGCTGTGGCCAATACTGGCAGCAAACAAAACGCTAATAGCACTAGCGGCCAGTGTTTTTGAAAAGGTCAATAATGATAATTTACGCAAACGGAACCTTTATGATGATTGAATCGAAAATTTAATCTTAACCAACAAGAATGCTTAATTTACATTGCTTGTGGTTTATTGTCCAAACTAGGATAATAGCCCTAGATTGTTTAAAGCAAGTTGATAATGATTTTAATTGATTTAACACCCTATGTTTGTCCTTATCCTTTGGTAAAAGTAAAACTTTTACTGAAGCAAATGGATCTGGATGAAAAATTACATGTACTCTTGTCTGACCCTGGTTCACGCCGAGATGTTCCCTTGTTGATAAAAAAAATGGGTTTTGGTATTGAAATCATTGCAGATCAATCGCATTGTTTGTCATTTATCATCACCAAAACAAATTGATATTGTTTATATAAAAGGTTTTTCAATGCTGGAATTTTTAACTGATTGGTACAAAACCCGTTTTAGTGATCCACAAGCCATAACGTTAATGTTTATCATTATTGGGATAGGTCTTGCATTGTACTTTGGTGCCGGATTACTTGCGCCCTTGCTCGTTGCTTTGGTGTTAGCCTTTTTGCTTGAGTGGCCGGTGGCACAAATGTCGCGGCTGAGGATCAGTCGAACCGCCGCCGCAACGATAGTGTTGGTGGTTTTTTTAAGTTTGATGCTCATTTTGATGTTAGGTTTGGTACCCAGTATTTGGCGTCAAGGGGTGTCATTGGTCACTGATTTACCCTCTATGATCGATAAGGGAATGCTAATCGTTAGAGAGTTTAGTGCAGATTATCCTAAATTTGTCAGTGCATCGCAACTTGATTCGATGATGGAAGAAATCAATAAAATGCTAGATACACAGCATCTTATTGATTTAGGTAAACAAATTCTGGGTTATTCTGCGTCATTACTAGTGTTAATGGTGTACGCCATTTTAGTGCCATTATTGGTTTTTTTCTTTTTAAAAGACAAAGACCTTTTGCTGAGAGGTAGCAAACGTTTCTTCCCTACTAACCGCGGTTTAGCGCGAAAAGTATGGTTTGAAATGGACCAACAAATCTTCAACTATATTCGTGGTAAAGTGATTGAAATTGTCATTGTAGGCGTAGCCAGCTATATCTTTTTTGCCATCATGGGGCTGCGTTATTCTACGTTACTAGGTGTGTTGACTGGATTGTCTGTATTGATCCCGTATGTTGGTGCCACGTTGGTTACATTACCAATTGCGTTAGTGGCTTTTTTTCAATGGGGTTTCAGTGCTGAATTTGGATACTTAATATTAGGCTATGGCATTATTCAGGCGTTAGACGGCAATGTGCTGGTACCGCTATTGTTTTCTGATGCAGTGGATTTACATCCGGTAGTGATTATTGCCGCTGTGTTGGTATTTGGTGGCTTATGGGGCGTGTGGGGAGTCTTTTTTGCCATACCGCTAGCGTCGTTAGTGAAAGCGGTGATAAATGCTTGGCCGAATAACCAAGAGCAACGACGAGTCAAGTTCGACTCTGAATAGCGCTTGCGAATGGGGGCATTAATCCTGATACAGTAGCCTAACCCGTTGTATAAAAATTAAAGCTAACCCTATTATGGTGTTAGCTTTTTTATTATGTGGTTTAGGTGTGAGATGTATAAGTGTTTATATGTACAATATGCTATTTGTACAGTGCTTGCTGAGGCATACGACAATCGGCCACTATAGTGTTTTGTCTTTACTGTCTTTACTGTCTTTACTGTCTTTACTGTCTTTGCCTTCTTTGGTAGAAGATTCTTTATCAAGTTCTTCTGAACTATTTTTTTGCTCAGGGTTAAGCTCTTTGCCTTTATGCTCACCAAATTGAGGCATTTTAAATTTGGCCGAATATTTCAACACTGCAATATTACTCGCGATAACACCTAGGACTAAAATGATAATTAGCCATACTTCATAGCCTTCTAAACTCATTGTAAACTCCTGTTTAATATTGATATTTTATAGCCTTGCTGTTAAGCCAGCGCAGGCTAGATCCATATCTATTGCTTAGTCGACGGCCAAACGTAGCTCACACTTGCGAATATCTTCTGGGGTATCAACTTCTGGTGAGTCAAATGCACTGATGGCGATTTTAATTTTGTAACCATATTCCAGTGCGCGTAACTGTTCTAATTTCTCGATGTCTTCAAGTTTACCTAAAGGCAACTTAGCAAAGGCATTCACAAAACGCTTAGTGTATGCATAAATACCTAAATGTTTGTAAACAGGGTAGTCGTTAGTATCTCGACCAAAAGGAATGCGGGCTCGTGAGAAATATAATGCATTATGGTGATTATCGAATACCATCTTAACGTGCAATGGATCGTCTAACTCACCTTTATCGACAATTTCAAAACCTAAGGTCGCCATGTCAAACTCATTAGGGTGACGTTCAAAAAGCGTAATGATTTGTTCAATTGATATTGGATCAATCAGCGGCTGATCGCCTTGCAAGTTAATCACTAAATCGTCATTACTAAGACCAAGTTGCTCGATGGCATCGTTAATACGGTCGGTACCTGAAGCCGCATCTGGGCTGGTCATTACCACTTTACCACCAAAAGATTCAACCGCGTCTTTGATCCGGTCGTCATCAGTAGCGACATAAATATTATCTACCCCTCTTGCTAATGAGGCTCGTTCATAAACGTGTTGGATCATGGGTTTACCATTAATCGGGGCGAGTGGTTTACCCGGGAAACGGCTTGAACCATAACGTGCAGGGATTAATAGAGTAACGTTCATTAATATGACCTACTTGTGGTTGTGACAATGGTGTAGACAATAAATAAAAGGGCTCATAAGAGCCCTTTATGACTAAATGTATCGTTTATTATATACGACGGAATAACGTCGTTAGCATTTCATCAGTAACTTTTTCTTCCCAGCCTTTACCGTACACATTGTCCCAAAGTGGGCCCATGCTCTTGGTGACGGCAACCATCTTAGCGATAGTTTCATCTGGTAAATCTTTACAGATATTTTTCGGCAGAGTGATGTTGTGAATTTTCATCATTTTACGGAACTCAGTCACGCCTTCAGGGTAGAACTCTTCTAACACATCAAAGGCTAAACAGTTACCAATACCATGGTGATAACCCAGCACATACCCGAGACCGTAAGATACAGCATGACATGCACCTACTTGGCTATAAGCAATGCTCATGCCGCCCATGTAAGATGCCATCATTAATTTGTCATCTTTTTCTGGGTGGTCGTTTAAGAACACTTGACGACATAAATCCATCGATTTTTCAGCGAAGGCTTTAGCAAACTCGTTAAGATAAGTACCTTGTAATGACTCTACGCAGTGGATAAAGCAATCCATACCGGTATAGAACCACTGATCTGTTGGAACCCCTGCAATTAATTCAGAGTCCATAATGATTTGATCAAATACGGTGTAATCAGAGTTTAACCCTAGCTTACGTACCGGTCCGCACAATACCGCAGTACGTGACGCTTCAGCACCAGTACCCGATACCGTTGGAATACCAATATGATGTATCGCAGGGTTTTTAATCAAATCCCAGCCTTGGTATTCAGAAGAACTACCAGGGTTAGTTAGCATTAACGATACCGCTTTAGCCAAATCCATGGTTGAACCGCCACCTAAACCGACGACGCTCACAGGTAATTGGCTGTTAAATGCTTTAACTTGTGCCGTTAAACCATCAACTTGTTCTGTGGTTGGCTCATCATCTACGTTAACGTAGATAACTAAGTCGTGTGCTTTAGTTGGCACGCGGTCAGCCAGTGGTTTGCCCTGGTGGACATCATCGACAAGAAAAACAACAAAATCGTTTACGTCTTGTCGTTCTTGACCTAATACAACATCAAGTTGTACAAATGAACCACGACCAAAGATCATTTTTGGTACACATTTAAAATTTTTAAAACTCATTACAAGTGTCTCCATTGAGATAAATTCTGTAAAAAGTGCTCTCAGCTATCACTGACCAAGAGACATTAATGCTAGGCGAAAGCACGTTTAATATTCTCAATACGCTCAGCAATTTGCTCATCGGTCCAAGATAATTTTATCAGCATCGAAATGGTGCGGCTGATGATAGCGTCAGACTTAGGCGTTAGCACCTTAGTGTAATCTGGGCGATCGGCTATTAACATAATGGGTAACGCAGCAGGAGCGTTAAGCTCTTGGATGTGCTTCCAATTTTTAAGATAATGCCAATTGTTAACATACCAGTAAAAACAACCATCAACTTTGTTGGCTGCGAGCTTTTTATTAATTTCTTGAGTGCGAGCTTCCGTTGGCATCATAAATGTTAAGAAGCCTGCTGAATCACCTTCTGGATCAGGAATTTCACGGAATGTAATTTCTGCGATAGAAGCCATAGCATCTTTGATGGTTTTCTTGTTTTTACGTTGAATAGCAATGATTTTATCAAGCTTACGTAACTGTGCTAAACCCATTGCCGCATTCATTTCAGAAATACGGAAATTCAACCCCATCATTGGGTGCGATTCTGCACCGCGATCATTGCCTACATGGTCATGACCGTGATCTGAAAACATATGTGAATGGTTATAAATCTCGCTGTTGTTGGTCACAATCGCGCCACCTTCACCACAGGTAATGGTTTTGACTGAGTCAAAAGAGTAACAACCCACATCACCAATTGTGCCTAATGCTTGGCCTTTATAACTGCCACCGATGGCTTGACACGCGTCTTCTAAAATCACCAAGTTATGCTTTTTACATACTGCTTTGATTTCGTCCATCTTAGCCATTGAACCACACATGTGAACCAGGTTAATCGCCTTGGTACGTGGTGTGATTGCCGCTTCAATACCTTCTGGAGATAAACACAATGTTTCATCAATTTCAGCAAAAATGGGTACAGCACCGGCCATAAACACGGCTTCAACAGAGGCGACAAAGGTAAATGGAGGAACAATGACTTCATCGCCAGCACCAATGCCCGCTGCTGCCATTGCCGTTTGTAATGCAGCGGTACCGCTTGATACTAGATGAGCGTGTTTAACGTTCATCTTTTCGCAAAGTAATTGCTCCATGTCGCGGGTTTTCCAGCGATCATTGCGCATATGGTCAAAATTGTAACGGAAGGTAAAACCGTTCTCCATCACGTCAGCAACTTCCTGCTTTTCTTCAGGACCAAATAATTCAAAACCAGGCATGGAAATCATCTCCTAAAAATTCTGCGCATAGTAGCGCTAAATAAACGGGATGATTATAACGTCCTTCAGTGGTGGTTCGCGACTTTTATTGCATATTTTTAATAACAATAAACAAAGGCCTACTAAATAAACGACCTATTGATAAAGTGTAAAAGCAGATAGAAGGAGCCGTTATGCGAAATTTCGGCCATGAAGACGGTCAATGGTCACGTCTAAATCGGTGAGTAATCCGTTATTAACCCCGTAAATCCAACCATGTACTGCTACATCCTGACCGCGATCCCATGCTTCTTGGACTATGTTGGTCGACACGACATTTGACACTTGTTCTATAACATTAAGTTCGCAAAGACGATCAAAACGCCGTTGCTCAGTCATGGGTTCAAGTTCTGCACAATGAAAACGATGAATATCACGCAAATGCCCAAGCCAATTGTCAATCAGCCCCAATCGCTCTTGATTCATTGCCGCACGCACACCACCGCAGCCATAATGCCCAACGACCATAATGTGCTTTACTTTCAGCACATCAACAGCGTATTGCAGCACCGATAAACAATTTAAATCAGTGTGGATCACCATATTAGCGATATTACGATGAACGAATACTTCACCCGGTAATAAGTCGATAATTTGATTAGAAGGCACTCGACTGTCAGAGCAACCAATCCACAGGTACTCAGGATTTTGTTGTTTTGCTAATTTTTCGAAAAAGGTGGGATCTTCTTTGTTGATCCGTTCAGCCCAACGGCGATTATTTTCAAATAAAGGTTGAAGAAGTTTCATTGGTGCTCAAATTAGGTCGTTTTCGCCGGTAACGCATTACAGACTATATGTCATTTGTCTCGATTATATCAGCAATATCGGTGGATCTGGTCTATCCATTTAAGTGATTAATTAAAATTAATTTTACTCAAAAAATCAATAAGATGCTGATTAAAAATAGTCGGTTTTTCGATGTTAGCTAAGTGACCCGTTTGTTCTATGTGGACTAATTGACTGCCATCGATGGAGTCATGCATTAAATAACTTTCCAGTGCGGTACGCAAATGGCCGCTTAATCCAACCGTCACTAATGTGGGTAATGTTAGCGATTCGACAAATTCGAGGGTATCGCGTTTAAAGATGGCCATGTTGGCAAATTTAAGTAACGCGGCAATTTGCGCGCTGGAATAAGTGGTTAATTCAGTGCTGAATTGCTCTATCTCGGCCGTAAGCGTGGCATCTTGGGTGATTAATTGCTCAATGTCTTTACTGAAAAATAAGCCGCTAATAGTCTGTGCAAGCTCCGATGATATTGCTTGTTTGTTGGCTATTTCAGCCATTAACCCTTGATATTTAATGCAATTGACTTGCGGTTCAAATCCAACAAAACTGTTTAACATCACCAGCCCATTAATACGAACTGGGGCATGTAAAATCAGTTCTGCCGCAATGGCGCCGCCACTGCCATGGCCTATGATGGCGGCCGAATGAATATTGAGCATATCCATTAGTGTTAATACATGTTGGGCCACATCTTGCAAATTTTGAGTCGTCTCTGGGATAGTCGTCGTTTGACCATGGCCCCAAAAGTCGATGGCGATACAACGATACTGTGTTGATAATTCATCGATCTGTGCTCGCCACATATGACTGTTTGCGAGTAAGCCATGACAAAAAATAACCACAGGTCCATGGCCTTCATCCGAGTAATACAGTGGCTGATTATCAATTATTTTATGGGGCATTAAAGTGGACATAACAGACTCATTCAAAGGGAACGTACGCACAGGCATTAAGCCGGAGAGGGCGCAACAAAAAAAACGTAATGATTAACTAACTCGGTTAGTCGTTCAAGTAATGATGATTTTAACGATATTTCTGCAGCAGACAACACTTTTGCTAATTCAACCGCGCTAAATTGCGCTAACAATTCATTAGCAACGGGGAAATAACTTATATGCCAAGGCTCTGGGCTAACACCGCTTAAATGAGGCTGATACGGGAAATAAAACCCAAATTGAGCAGCGTGTAAATTGAGCCACTGGTGCAATGGAGCACAAGGACCATTGCCTGAGTATTCTGCTGTGATTAATTGTAACGCTTGCTGGGTAATACTATTGGCATCATATACATCAATATCTGTACCCCAATGGTGCCTCGAGGCACCAGGTAATGCAGACCATATCAAAATAGTATCAATTAGTTGCTGTGGCGTGAGGGTAGTAAACTCTACGGGATTTGAGGTTTTATCGAGTAAAGGACGTTGGCCACAAGCTTTTGCATTCCAAATACTCAATTGGCGATCAAATGGTCGATATGCCGAGCATATTTGCAAATCAAACCCTGCCGCTGATGCCGCATTTTGCAGCTGGTTAAATGCAGCTGCAGTGCGCTGTTCCAGTAAATATTGCCCAATAGCAACTAGATTTTCATCATCTAAACCATAAAGTGACGCTTGCTCGCAAGCAATATCGACCAAGGGCTGCCGTGGACTTATTTGCACAGTAGTTTTTCCAAAATGCGTTCATAACAATTGGCCAATATCTCTAAGTCGGCCACATTTACGCATTCGTTGACCTTATGAATAGTGGCGTTTACGGGGCCTAATTCCAACACTTGTGCGCCCGTTGGGGCGATAAAACGTCCATCTGAAGTACCACCTGTGGTTTGTGGATCGGTTTGATAACCTGTGACTTCACGAATTGCCTCACGCGCAGCGTCAAGTAATGGACCGTCACCGGTTAAAAACGGTAAGCCATTAAAAATCCAGTTGATATCATAATCTAAGCCATGTGCATCAAGAATACTCACTACCCGTTGGATCAACTCTTCTGCGGTCACCTCAGTGGAGTAACGGAAGTTAAACATGACGGCTAGCTCACCTGGAACCACATTTGATGCGCCCGTACCGCCATTGATGTTAGCGATTTGAAAACTGGTGGGTGGGAAAAACTCATTGCCATTGTCCCAATGCATTTGTGCGAGTTCAGTTAGTGCAGGAACCGCTTTATGAATAGGATTATCGGCTAAATGTGGATAGGCTACATGACCTTGAATACCATTGACGGTTAAGTTGCCTGTTAAGCTGCCTCGGCGACCATTTTTGACCACATCACCCAATTTATGCGTTGAAGAGGGCTCGCCGACTAACGCCCAAGTCATTTTTTCATTACGGGCTTCGAGGGTATCAATCACGCGCGTAGTACCGTTAATAAACGGACCTTCTTCGTCACTGGTAATTAAATAAGCAATAGAGCCATTGTGATCTGGATGTTTGGCGATAAATCGTTCGGTAGCAATAATCATCGCCGCCAATGAGCCTTTCATGTCGGCAGCGCCGCGACCATGTAAATAATTATCAATAATGGTGGGTTCGAACGGTGGAGTGTGCCAACGATTGAGATCGCCTGTTGGTACCACGTCGGTATGGCCAGCAAAGCAAAAAACAGGGTCGCTATTGCCACGTCTTGCCCACATGTTAGTGGTGTCTTCAAATACCATTGGCTCAATGTTAAAGCCAATGGCGGCAAGACGATTGGCCATCAACGTTTGGCAACCTTCATCTAATGGCGTTACCGATGGGCGTGAAATCAGATCTTTTGCTAATTCAACTACGTCATTATTCATTATGCGAACCACATTTGATATTCTGCTGCTTTAAAGCCAATCAGCAATTTATCCTTGTTAACTAAAACTGGGCGCTTGATCAGCGTAGGGTGTTGCACCATCAATGCGATAGCCTTGTCTTGAGTGAGATCGTTTTTTTCGGCATCATTTAAGCCACGAAAACTGGTACTTCGTTTATTAAACAGGGTTTCCCAACCGACGATATTAGCCCACAGCGCTACCGTGGTTTCACTTAGACCGTCTTCCCGAAAATCGTGAAACGTGTAATCAATTTTTTCGGCTTCAAGCCATTTGCGCGCTTTACGAACAGTATCGCAATTTTTTATGCCGTATAAGGTCAAAAGAATACTCCATTAATGTCGATTGGATTGTAATAGTAAGGTTTGGCTTTCAAAATAAGCCTGAAAAGTGCCTTATGTAAGATGGATATCAGTGAATGCATTTAACAACATTGTGGCATTGTGAAGCGGCTTGAACAAGCCTAAGACGGCGTTTTGGGGCGATTTCATAATTTGCAACCTAGGCTAATTTAAGCGTGCGGTTGCATATTAATGTGTCGCTAACCATTAGCAATAACCATTAGCATTATCGGTTAACTATGGCAGTTAACTATGTCGGTGAACTATGTCGTTAAAATAGATCGGGCCAACATGATGTTACATTTGCACAGTAAAAATAATATCTTTACCGGCAATGACACTACCTTGGGCTTTATCTAATTGCTTAATATCTTCCATATTGGCCAACACCACAGGGGTCAATAGACTGTCGACTTTATCGCGCAAATAGGCCAGATCAAAAGCCAAAATGGCTTCACCTGCTTTGACTTGCTGACCTTCTTCGGCTAAACGTTTAAAACCATTACCCTTGAGCTCAACGGTGCCAACACCAAAGTGAACAAACAATTCTAGCCCCTGGGGTGACTCGATGCTGAACGCATGATTGGTTTCAAAAATTTTACCAATGGTGCCATCAATTGGGGCAACCATAAATTCGCCCTTAGGGTCGATAGCAATACCATCGCCAACAATTTTTTCAGCAAATACCACGTCGGGTACTTTTTCAATTGCAACAATATCACCCGATACTGGTGCATAAATAGCTATACCGCCCGTCAATGGTGGTTGGCCAGAAATCAATCGCCGTATTCGGCTTAAAAATCCCATAAGAACAAGCCCCTGTTAGTCATTTTTTTATGCGGTTAAGTGTAAACGGCTCTGCCAGCTTTACCTACTTTATTCGTGTGATTGGTCGCAATCGAGTGAAAAAGCGTTAATGGCTTCACGAATATCAGTAATGCGAGTTAACAAAGCGATGTGTTGTGCATGGTTAACAAAATGGGTGTAGTTACCTTCAATCAATGCCACTTTTACGTCTAATAAATTAGCAGGATTGATACTCAACTCATCAAGCCCAAGTCCTACCAATAAGGGCAGAACTTGTGGATCGCTGCCAAGTTCACCACACAATGAAACACTGACATGAGTGTGTTTACAGTGGGAAATCGTTAAGGCAATAAGTTGTATTACTGCCGGTGACAGTGGTGGGTATTGTTTAGCTAAATGCGGATTGGTGCGATCGGCCGCTAAGGTATATTGGGTTAAGTCATTGGTGCCGATACTGACAAAATCGAGTAATGGCAACATACTTGGCAGGTTCAGAACTGCTGCTGGGGTTTCAACCACAATGCCGTAGCTGAGAGCCCCAAAACCTTTTTCTTGCTCGTTCAACTCGGATTTAGCGCGTTCAATTAACAAAAAGGCGGCGTCAAGTTCTTCTACCTGGCTTACCATCGGAAACATTAATCGAACTTGGCCATGATTAGCGGCGCGAAGGGCGGCTTTCACTTGAGTAATAAAGGTCTCTGGGTGTGCCAAACTATAGCGAATGCCACGAATGCCAAGGGCAGGGTTATCTTCGTTGTTTTGAGGCAAGAAAGGAATTTCTTTATCGGCGCCAATATCAAACGTTCGAATGGTAAGCACTTCACCTTGTAAGCTATGAAGGGCATCGCAATAAAGTTTATATTGTTGATGTTCATCTGGCAGAGCTTTGGCATTCATCAGTAAAAATTCGGTACGAAATAAGCCAATACCTTGGGCTCCAACATCGGTGACATGAGATATTTCACTCAGGTTGCCCACATTGGCCAGCAAAGTGACCTTATGACCGTCGCGAGTTTGACTGGGTTTATCTTTATAAATCATCAATGCTTGGCGACGCAGCAATTCTTGTTGTTGTTTCTGCTTTAATTGATCAAAAACGTCAGCTGACGGGGCAACATGTAATTCACCTGACATACCATCTAAAATAAGCTGAGTGCCATCGTCAATGACGTCTTTGGTTTGTGAAAATTGATAATTGAGTAATGCAGGTATCCCTGCTGCCCGAGCCAAAATAGCAGTATGGCTTGTTAGACCTCCAGACTCTAGGATCAGCCCGGTGATGTGAGTTAGTGGCAATATGGCAAATTCTGCAGGGGTTAAATCATCAGCCAGTAATATGGTGTCTTCGGCAAGGGTCGATAAATCCCATTGTAAGTGCCCGTGCAACGCACTGGTTAAGCGCTTAGCCAAACACATAATATCAACACTGCGATTAGCCAAATAAGGGTCATCTAATGCCGACATTTCTGCTGCATGTTGATTAAAAATGCGATCAACAGCAACGGCGGCACCGACTTTAAATTGACGAATATGTTGATGAAGTTGCTGTTGTAGTTCCTCATCTTCAAGCAACATAATATCGCTATCAATAAGTTGGAAATTATCACCATCTGGGTACAGGTGATGTTGGCAGTGTTGTAAATGAGCAATAAGGTGATTAATGGCTTGTGTTAGCTGTTGTTGCTGCTGGTCAATTTGTTCAATAGAGAGAAGTTTAAAATCCAGTGGTGGCAGTTGAGTGGTGATAGTCAGTGCTTTACCAAAAGCGATGCCTGCAGATACTACTATTCCGTTGATTGACATATCGCTGTCCTATTAACTATGGTTGTCCTAATTAACTCTAATTAACTCTAATTAACTCTAATTAACTCTAATTAACTCTAATTAACTCTAATTAACTCAGAGTCATCAGCAGTGAGGCAATTTTGTCAACGGCTGCTTGGGCGTGTTCACCGGAAGCAAATACCGTCACTGACACACCTTGGTATAGACCTAATGTTTGTAACTTGAATAAACTTTTGGCGCTGGCCTGCTTACCATTGCATTCGACTATGACGTCGCAATCAAACTCTTTTGCCTCTTTAACCAGTAATGCCGCTGGGCGGGTATGAATACCGTGAGGAGCAACAATGGTGACCGTTTTTTGATACATAAACAACATACTCTGTAATGAATGACAACTAAATACTCATCGGATTAAATATCAATATTTCAATAAGCTAGTCGAAATATCCACTAGCTTATTGGTTAAATGATACCTTGTAGAACTCAGCTATTTAATCTAATAGGCATAATATACCCTAAAGTCATAATAGCTAAAAGCGATGTTCGACTCGAAATGAGCTGTGATGTTGATATAGACCATGGCTATAAGCCAATATTGTTTGTCGATAAGACGGCGAGGGTGAGGGTAGTAACATTAAGGCTTTCCATGCTGATGGGTATAATATCAACCGTGGAAAGCCTTTGTTTGTGTAATGAGTTGATCGAATTAAATTATATTTTAAATTGTCCTAGTGTCTGACTCATATCTACACTAATAGTTTGCAACGATTGTGCTGCCTGACTGTGGGTTTCGTTAGCTGTTAACGATAGTTCGGTGAGTTCAGAAATCGTACTGACATTAATGTTAATGTCTTCGGTGACGAGTGCTTGTTCTTCTGTGGCGCTGGCGAGTTGCGCTGTCATGCTACTAATATTTTCGATAAGCGCTAAAATTGCGATAATCGCATCACTTGATTGCACAGCTTTTGATTGCAGCTGAGCAGAATGTTGCTGTGTGTTAGTAATACTGTTAATAACCGATTGAATACCTGTCTGGATCTGGTTAATAATTTTATTGATTTCATTGGTTGAAGACTGAGTCCTGTTTGCCAACGCACGCACTTCATCAGCGACTACAGCAAAACCTCGGCCATGTTCACCTGCGCGTGCAGCTTCAATGGCGGCATTCAGTGCAAGTAGATTAGTTTGATCTGCAATGCTACCTATCACGTCAAGGATGCTGCCAATCTCAGCAGATGATTGACTGAGGGTTAACGACACCGTTTCTGCTTGTTGTAGCTCACCGACTAAACTTTCTGTCTGTTCAACTGTTTGTTGCATCAATTGTTGATTTTGTTCGGCTTGATGTTTCACATTGCTGGCACCGTCTGCCGCATCTTGAGTGTTTCGAGCCATTTCTTGGCTCGTCGATAGCATTTGGTTAATCGCAGCGGCGACACTTTGAGTTTCGCTGTGCACTTGGTTCGCGCTTTGATTCGATAATTTTACAGTATCTAATAAATGCACAGCTTCATTATTTAAGGTATGCCCAAGAGGTTGTAAATTAGCAACCATATTAGCTATTTTAATCACAAATTGATTGAACGCATCGGCTAGTTTGGCGACTTCATCATTGCCTTCTGTCGACAAGCGTTGAGTCAAATCGCCTTCACCTTTGGCGATTTGTTCCATCGCGTCGATTGTGACGTTAAGAGGTTGGGTAATGGAATGATTAAGCAATAAAAAGAACGCAAAAATAGGCACTGCAATCATCATCATAATAATGAAATAGTCAATAATGATACCTGTCATACTGTTATTGACATCGTTGACGTTTGCTTGGGTGATTAGCGTTAATTCAAGTTTTGGATAATATTGTGCTGCGGCAAGTACCGTTTGCGGTTGATTTTGTTGATCGACAACCGCAAACTTTGCTTGGGCTGTTTGGTGTTGTTTTGCCGTGGTGATTAGCTGTTGATAAGGCGTTGAAGCATCATTTGCCGCCAAGTTGTTGATGGATTTACTGATTGATCTTGGGTTTAGTGGATTAACAATAATATTATTTTGATTATCGACAACAATAAACGCTTGATGCTCAGAGACCTTAATGTCACTAACAAACTGGCTTAATAATTCGACCGTTGCATCAGGATTAACAAGCTTAAAGGCATCAAGCGTGCTACTTAATTGGTTGACTTGTCCGGTGAGCTGTTTGAACTTTTGCTCTATTAAATGATTGTATTGTTCATTAATGGAAAAAGAACCGAAAACCACTGTACCTAAAGCGGCTAAAGCTAACATAATAAATAATCGCTTTAAAATGGTTAGGCGTCTCAATAATCTAATCATTATCAGTCCTATTTTAAACTATCAATACAAAGTAATGGGATTATAATGAAAATATTAAAAAAAATAAGCGTAAAAGATTGTTTTTGTGAACAAACTGCATATTTTATATTTGTAAGCATAAGGTAGTGAATTGGTTAAAGCTGTTTTTTATCAACTGGTTAGTTGAATATTAACGTTGTTTGGTTAATTAATGTGCTAAGCAATTGTTTTAATTTTGATTTTTTTACGGTTTACCCGCAAGATTAGTGTAATTAACGAAAAGGTATTAATGCTATGAATTCATCTTCTATCGTCAACAATGACGATATTCTACTTAAGCTTTGTCATTCAGTGTCTCATGTTCTTTCTAGCACGAGTGCTAGCCAAATTAGTCATGCTGGGATGATTCAAAGTATTTCTCGCACCCGCTTAAAACCTGATTTGGGTTGTTTCTCTATTTTCGATGGTGGTTTTTCTGGCTTGGTTGTGATCAACTTTTCTGCGGCAGCGGCTATTGAAATTTATCGCCGTTATATGCTCAACATGGGAATGCCTGAAACGGAATTAGCGTTTTCACATACTTCTGATGATGTGAGCAATGTAATGGGCGAATTAATGAACCAGATTTTGGGTGATTTTATTGGTAAAATATCAAAAGAATTACAAACATCCATTAGCCAAAGTCAGCCTAAAATGTTGACGATTAATAAAGAATTAACGATTTCAGTCGATACTAACCTCGATAACGCCGTCGCGAGAAGAGTGTCGTTTAGGACTGAAAATAACCATATTTTTTATCTTGAATTTGCCATGGATAAAACAGAGTTTCTTCGATCTGCAGACTTTGAAATGAATGAGGAATTTGATCTTGACTCATTAATCGAAACTCACGGTCAAAAAGCGCAAGCTAAATCAGATAAATCACAAGATGTACTCAATGATCCCAATGTAAAAGGCCTTGTTGTCGACGATGCTGATGACTTACTCAGCGAGCTTGGGTTATAACGTCAGGGATATAATGAAAACAACCATGTTAAGTTATTTATCTTGGTTGTTTTGTTTACCAAAATGCACTATTCATAGAAGGTTAGCTATAAAAATGGCATTTAAAGCCACTTCTATTGATATAACTTACTGTGATGGCGTGTTTTAGTTGACCGTGTCTGGTGCGTTAATGAATAGTCCATTGGTAAATTTAGACACGCGTCAGCCATTTCAAGCTATTGCCAAAGAGCTTAATGCTAACGTTGATAAAAATGCCAGTAACTTAAGTACTCAAAATAGGCATATATTAGCCTTATTAACTTGTGGTTAAGAGGCCTGTCAGCGATTAATCAAAAACCATTTAGTGTTACATAGCTCTTGTGGTGTGATGGTAGAAGACGACTCACTGACTTAACGTGTACTGAGTAGTATTTTGAGTATCAACACTAGGTCAATATCACGGGTTTAAGTGTTCCCATGTGTTTACTCTAAACGATGTATGACATAAGTAAAAATCAACCAACTGATTGATTTAAAAGGATAAGTCTTTTTATGGCAGGTGCCAGTTTATTAACCCTATTAGATGATATTGCCACTATTTTGGATGATGTAGCGGCAATGAGCAAAGTGGCGGCACGCAAAACCGCTGGTGTTCTGGGTGATGATTTAGCGTTAAATGCGCAGCAAGTATCGGGTGTTGCCTCTGAGCGAGAGCTTCCTGTCGTGTTTGCCGTCGCCATGGGGTCGTTTCGCAATAAAGTCATTTTGGTGCCGATGGCCATGCTGATCAGTGCGTTTATTCCATGGGCTATTACTCCTTTATTGATGTTTGGTGGTTTGTTTTTATGTTATGAGGGCTTTGAAAAGGTCTATCATTCACTAACACATAAGCGTGTACCAGTGGTCGATGACGATGCGGTGGTTGCCAAAGCAAAAGCTGATATCGAAGACTTAGCAGCATTCGAAAAAGAAAAAATAAAAGGGGCGATTCGCACCGACTTTGTCTTATCCGCTGAAATTATCGCAATTAGTTTAGGTGTTGCTGCACACATGGACCTAATGGGGCAATTTTTAACCTTATGCGTTATTGCCATTGTGATTACGATAGGCGTATACGGCCTAGTGGCAGGGATTGTTAAAATTGATGACCTTGGTTTGTATCTTGCTCAACGTAAGCCCAGTGGAATAGGGCATAAATTGGGATTAGGATTAGTATCTGCAGCCCCTTACTTAATGAAAATTCTCACATTTGTCGGTACTATTGCCATGTTTATGGTTGGTGGCGGTATTTTAACTCACGGTATTCATCTGGTATCTGAAT
Source organism: Shewanella sp. CAL98-MNA-CIBAN-0140 (assembly GCF_040309905.1). Classification (NCBI taxonomy): domain Bacteria; kingdom Pseudomonadati; phylum Pseudomonadota; class Gammaproteobacteria; order Alteromonadales; family Shewanellaceae; genus Shewanella; species Shewanella sp. CAL98-MNA-CIBAN-0140. The sequence continues at coordinate 13,117 of NZ_JBEOPI010000022.1, read as the reverse complement.
GGATTGCGCATGCAGAAACGCTGGTAAGCCAAGTGAGTGTTGTAGGTGGCTTTTTAGGGTTATTAACCCCAAGCGTGTTGAATGCACTATTTGGTGTTGTTGCTGGTGGTTTAGCGGTATTAGTGATCAATGGTGTGACTAAGCTAATGCCCTCTAAAACCTAGTTTTATAGTGATAAAGCTGGCTGCAGATACGAAAAGAGCATAGTCAATGACCATGCTCTTTTTTAATGAGTGATGCTAATCTCTGTTAGTGAATCACTTAAGATTAAACGGCTAAGTCATCACTCTCACCAAGGTTTGGTTCTGCTTTTGGATTCGGGCCGTATTCGTTATCATCTTTACTGTTAAAGCACATCACGACGAGCAGAATTAATGCACCAAGCAGCGGGATAAACATTAATAATAACCACCAACCAGAATGGTCAGTATCGTGAAGACGACGAACACTCACTGCGATGCTTGGAATGACGATGGCGAGTGAATAAATAGAACTCAATAATCCAGCACCATAAAGTTCACTGTATAAGCCCACACCCATATCCAATAAGGTCAGCACAATACTAATGATCATGCTGATCAGTGCAAACATCCAGTATTCTTTACGACGTGCTCGGCCGCTAAAATCGAAATACTGTTTTAAAACCTTTACATACCAATCCATTCGTTATTCCTTAACGTTAATTTTTTTTAATCTAGTGCATTTGTAACAAAACAGCCTTGAATTAACAAGATTTTATTTTATTTAAGCCTAAACATTAATGCCGATTTGATCAACAACGGCATTATGGTACAAGCTGATAAAAAGGTTGTTAACGTGGCTGATCACTTGGCTATCTCAAGGGATAATAAACCCTTATCAAACTCGCTACTTGCGTGGAATTTTCAAGCAATAAATAAACCATAACCTTCATTACGCTAAAGATTATAACCCGGCGCATTTCTGCTATCTTTTGCGCAACATTAACATTTAACTCATCAGTTTAGCTCAAGAGTTTGGCCATCAATAAATATAACACGGTTGCGAATGTGTGGGTCTTGAACATCAACCACTTCATCACGGACTCATTCTAAAAAGTTAGCGTTTAACATCAGCCGCAAATCTCGTTTCGACTTAGTGTTTTATCTCGTCGGCTTTCGGTGTTGTTTGGGACCTGGGCGGGTTATTTGAGAGGCGTCAAAATCTAATTTTGCATTCTTGACGAAAAAATTAGCGGGTATGAGCATATCGTAATGCCACTGAGTGATGTCGGAAGCCATAAGTCACCGCATACCTGCGGCAATCCACAAGGTAGCGGAATAGGGCATAATAAATTGCCAAAAAGGTAAGACATCCATTAGAAAGCAAGGACGACGGAGACTAAGGTTTAAGCTTTATTGATAGGATTTGTCTGTTATGTAAGCTCAACAAGCTTAGCGTTAATTGACGTAAATTATCCATCAACTGCAGGTCCTTGATCCAATCGTATTGATTTACAACCGTATATCTAACTCATTATGGATTAACACCACGCATTGAGACGCGAATAGCATTTTTGGCCCTAAGTTTATATGTTGAGTACCGAGTCGCTTTAAGCTATTAAAGCTCTTTTTAGGCATAGGAATATGATCGGTGAGTAGAAAACAAGGATTATGTGCAAACTCTATGTCACGCACTGGGGTGCCTTTTTTCTCCAACATATACAGTTGATATTCTTCGGCTAACTCTTGCACTAGCTTTTCAAAACTCACAGTGCGTACCGTAATGCCGGGCTCAACCACACGCAATTGCTCTTTCGTCATGCCCTTTGACGCGGTTAAGGCTTTGGCAATTTTATTGGTTAAATTTTGCTCATGGAAGCCGCCTATATGACCCAGTTCACCTGAACGGAAACAGATGGTGCGAGAAAAATCTTGGGTGCTTTCTAATACTAAATAAACAATAACATCATCCCGATGAGACTGGGCCACAAAGATGGTGTTCATTAAGGTATGGGCTAAAATTTCAGTATGGGCCTCTTGGCCTATACTCGCCACAAACTGCTGACTATCAACTGGAGCCGCTCTGGCTCGAACTACAAAAGCGCGCATCGGTAAATCCTATTAGAAGTAAATTAAACATGAAGCGGATAACGTAGTCGAATAATCAATCTGTTACTGCGCATAGCATTATTATTGCAGCTTTAAGCTTGGCTGTAACGCGATTAATCTATTGGTTTAGTTTTAGATAACGCAGACTAGTTCTAATGAGTAATACAGTTGTTAAAACAAGCGCTAAGCGTTATGTTGTTAATGCTGGAATGTGATTTATTCAATTATTGATGCCGGTTATCAAGTCAATAAATCACATTCATGAGATCATTAATTCAAGGTCATTTACGATGATAATCAGGAAAGCGCTAGAGTCTGACGTTCAATCTATTTACACCATGAGAAACCGAGCTATTATTGAAAAATGCATCGGATTTTACAGCTCATCGCAGTTGGCATTATGGACACAAGGCGACATCTCTGAGGCATTGATTAATGATATTGTAGCGAACTTCTATGTTTCGCTATTCAAGGATCGTGTTATCGGATGCGGTAAAGTTAATCTTGAAACGGGCATGATAGACGCTATTTTTGTCGACCCTGACAATTTTGGACAAGGGGCTGCAAAGTCAATGTTGGTATTTCTTGAATGCCGAGCCTTGGAGAACGGTCTTGAATTATTACAACTCGAATCCACGCTAAATGCCGCATCATTTTATCGCGCCTGTGGTTTTGTTGGTGATGAAGTGTCAACTTATCATTCACCGCGGGGGATCCATTTGGATTGTATTCCAATGCGAAAGTCGTTGTAATAGTTAGACTCTGTGAACAGACATCAATTCTTAGGTAAATATCAGCCCCCTTTGTGTAGAGGGCTGTTTTGCATAAGGAACGGGATCTTGGCAACAGATTAATGTTGGCAACTACAATTACGCTGGTTTTTTTCAGTTTTACCAATACCGGGGTTGAATGTATTGGTTGGGTCGAGAGTTAAATAAAAGTCTTTAAGAGTTTGCTCTGCTTCATACAAATGGCCCACATTATGCTCAGCAGGGTATTTAACGCCGCGTTTATTGAGCAATTCAAGCATGCTTTTCTTCACTTCTTTAGGATCTGCACCTTTTTTCAAAATGTAATCCTGATGAAAAACGTGACAGAAAAAGTGCCCATAGTAGAGCTTCATTTCAAGCTGTTGTTCCAATGCTTCCGGAAGTTGTTCTAACCAGTCAATATCATCCCGTCTTAGTGCTATATCTAACGACAATAAATCACCTACGTCTTTTTGATATAAGGTATGGTAGCGCATAGCAGCACCTGCGGCTGCAAAACGGTTTAAAACGGCAGCTTGTGTTTCTTGTGCATCACATTCAAAAAAGTCACCTTCTTGCTCGGCAAAAAAGCCAGTCAAATGAGTTCTCGCTTCTGCAATACCTTGCTCGCTCATTTTCAAAATTAAGTGATGATCGTATTTGGCTCGATATTGCAAAATACGCGGCGGTAAATGTTGCGGAAAAAATCGACTGGCAAGTTGCATAAGCCAATCACTTAAATGAGAAGACACAAAGGGTAACGATTTACACACGGCATCTATTCGGCCTTTTAATGCAAACAACTTAGGTAAACGATCCGTGCCTAAGTGTTTCACACTCAAAAATGTGTCTTTGCCATACTGGGCAGAGATATCGAAAATATCTTTGTGTAAGTATTCGCCCACCTCTGGTAAATGCTTATATTGTTGTAAAATTTCCCGTCTGAGCCTGCCCAATACTAAGGGATCGTTAGTGCCAACATAAAATGTTTGCTCTTGCTCAGCAACGGCAAAAGTATCTAACCTGACCGCAAAAACAGCTAACTTGCCTGCGCAGCCACTGGCTTCAAATAAACGCCTTGGATCGGCGTTGTAGCGGCTAGGGCTGTTTTCATCTACCTGACGGACACGGTGCTGATATTCTGTATCTGAACGCTGAGCATCGCTTGGCGCCAAGTTTTCCTTAGCAAAATTACCCGTCATCAAATTGGTTAATATCTCTTCAGGAGTCTCACCCAGCTCAATACCTAAATGATTAACCAGTTGTAGTTCACCCTGTTCATCAACCCGCGCAAACAACGCCATCTCAGTATACGCTGGACCTCGTTTGACTAACGCGCCGCCCGAATTATTGGCTATGCCACCGACCACGGATGCTCCTAAACACGAAGAACCAATCACCGAATGAGGCGTACGCTTAATTGGTTTTAGCAACGTCTCTAGGCTGAACAAGGTTGCCCCTGGAAAACTTAAAACCTGTTGACCTTGTTCCAATAAAGAAACTTGATCCATTGCCAACGTATTGATGATAATAATAGGTCGGTCATAATCATCACCACTGGGTGTGGAGCCCTCTGTTAACCCTGTATTAGCCGCTTGCATAATAATAATAACTTTGTGGTTAACACACACTTGCAAGGCCTTATATAACACCAGCAGAGACTGCGGTTTGAGCACCGCAAGCGCATCACCGCCGCCAGTTCGCCAACCAAAGCGAAATCGGCGTGATTTTTGCTTATTTATAATGATTTGATTTTGACCTACAACGTCTTGAAGTTGTTGCAGTAACTGCGGATGGGGCATGATGTGAACTTCCTAACATTCATTCAACAGTTGCTAAAAATCAGCTATATGTTGAAACAACAAATACAATATCTCTACCCTAGGCTAATAAAACCCAAAACACCACAATAGATTATCCCGATATTTTCTATTAAAATAATCCAACATTACTCGCCAAGCTGCAGCATTAGTGCGTATGACGTATGTTGATCACTGTTTGAAAATCGAGAGCGGAAACCACGATAAGGCTCAACAAACCGGCAACGATGGTTGGGTGCTGAAAACTTAATTTTCAAATAATACCTCTTACTCCCCCCTTTATTGTTATCAAACAGTTTGTGCTGCTTTGAATCTACCTAATTGCTTAAATTAAACTTTTCAGAGCCCAACCTATTGATAAATCCCGTTCAATTTGTACGTTTGAATAAAGATAAAAGCTATCGAAATAAAAGTATCAAAAGTTATCTTATAGGATGAGTGCGATGGGTGTTTTAGGCTTCGTCGTTTTGCTTCGTTTTGCTTCGTTTTGCTTCGTTTTGCTTCGTTTTGCTTCGTTTTGCTTCGTTTTCTAGGTTTACCATTGATGTGATTAACCAAATATTATGGATTCAAACATGGCTCAATTTATGGGTTTGAAAAAAAATTAAATAACAACGACAAGAATATACAACGGATGAACATCTCTCTGAGCATCAGCAACAGGCATAAATAAATGCTGAACATGCGCTATAATTAGCTTAAATAAGACTCTAGGAAAAGAACTTGCTGAAGCCTTGATAGAGTTGCTAAAATTAAAATGCAATTAATTATTCTTTCAATGGCTTAGATGGGTCCTCCGAGTTTCCTGGCCCATGAGGCGCGTGATGATGAACACGAAGAGCTCATGGCAAAGACAGGGCAAGACCCAAGGCCGTGAGGTTTTTGAAGCTGGTATATAATCAGGAAAGGTAAGAGCAAATTCAATACACTAAATTGTAACATCATGAAACGTTTCATTCTGAAATGTTGTCATTGATCAATAAGCTCTATAAAAAAAGGTTTTAAGATGAAGTTAGTGAGTAGTGTGTTTTAACTGATTCTGGATGTGAACTATCCGCAAAAGAAGGAAAATCCTATGTTGCAATTTATCCCTGTATTTGATGCTAATATCATTGCTGTACGAGCTTCAGGACAATTAACTGATGCAGATTATCAGAATTTTTTACCTCAACTTGAAACGCAAATTAAACGATTAGGCAAAATCTCATTACTTTTTGAGTTTGATAATTTTTCCGGCTGGGATTTAGATGCCGCCATAGATGATGTTAAGTTTGGTATGAAACATCTTAGTGATTTTGATCGCATTGCGATGGTTGGCGATAAGTCTTGGGAACATTGGATGGCGTTAATCGCGAAGCCTTTTTTAATATCTAGTGAAGTGCGTTATTTTAACAGAGAAAATCTGCAACAAGCATGGGACTGGTTACGTGAAAAACAAGAGTTTGAAAAGGCGGTGGAACAATTACACCCCTATAAAAATATCGTGGTTGCGGTGGATTTTTCCTTGTATTCAAAGCATGCATGCAAACGCGCAATAGAATTAGCTAACTACTATCAAGCTTCGTTAACATTACTCAATGTTGTTCCAGAAGTACTCGCTTATACACTCTATGGCGATCCAGTGGGCTACAACGTTGTTGATCTAGATATCATCAAAGATCAAAACAAAAAAGCTATTGATGCTGCTCAGTTTCAGATGAAAGCGTTTGTAAACGATTTGGATACCGATTTTCCCATAGAGACCAAAGTAATTTGTGGTGAGATAAATTATGGCGTTGTGTCTTTTTTGGAAGCACAAGATGTTGATTTAGCCATTTTTGGGGCAAAAAAGAAAAAAGGCATAAACAAGTTATTGGGCTCAGTGGCGCATTATGTTCAAAATCATAGTCGTTGTGAAATATTAATCGTTCCGGTTCAAGCTCCTGTGTTCTAACTTATTATGGTTAAGGTGTATTTATATGTCTGATATACAAAATATAGAAATTGAACGTTACCAAGACAATATCACTGAAGATATTCGTAAAGTCGTCGAAAAATATCGCGAAATTATGGCCTGGGATGTTCCTGATAATGACACTGTGGAGGCTGACAGGCTTATCTTTCAAGCAATTTATTCAGCACTTGCAGAGATCGAAAAAAGCTCAAAAGAAAGCGAAAGCCATGCAAAAGGCCGTTAATAAATCAACAGATGCCGCTAAATTTATCATCACTCTGACGGCTGATTTCATCGAATATTTATTCGCAAAGCTATGCTAAGTTGAATATTAATTTTTTATTTTACGGGTATCGTTTATACAGATGTAGTGGGTATGCCGTATCATTTTTTAATCCGGGCATCAAAAAAATATTTTTTCGGATCTTGTGGGTGAGATCTGTATTTATGAAAAAAAAATAAGCTATAAAGTATAATAAATTTACACCTTAATTGGAGATACAATGTCTGGATCAGTACACGGCCATCAAGTTATGCAATTGATGCTAACCCATGGCTCTGCGTTAACAAAGCAAGAGCTTAAAACGTTAATGCATACTAACTTTGGTGCTGATACTCGTTATCATACCTGCTCTGCAGCGGAGATGGACGCTGAGATGCTTATTGAGTTTTTAGAAGGCAAAGGTAAGTTCATCCCTAGTGAAGGTGGTATTACAACAGCAGCAGATAAAATTTGTAATCACTAAATCATTCACTGACAACATGTGGCTTAGATCTCCTTAGGCCTAATGTAACAACACTCACTTTATACTCAGATGCGATGTCATATCACATTGAGTGCCTCTGCTGAGGCGGTATTTAATCCGCACAGTCCTGCTTACATCTAACAAGTCGTTTTGTTTGCATTTGTAAACAAACTCTTGGATGAAAATGCTCAATCGCCTAGATTTTGCAATATGGGTTTATTGCGATAGTTGATTGAGTTAGTAAAATGGCTGGCTTCATTTGCGGCGCAAATATTTATGGTCAAGGTGGGATAAAAATTGTAACAATAAATATGGTCGCAACAATTATGTAGATGTTTGATTTTACTCCGGTTCGATGGCTTAACTATTCACTATAAAGCCCCCTCAGTTAGTGTCAATCAATCTTTCTGTGTCAGGGTGAGATCCACTAATACTGAAGTATGAGGCGAAAATGCCTCTGTTAAACTAGGATTGTACAGGTCTAATACCATTACGATGGAGGCCGCTACCATGTACCCATATGAGCACATATTAGCTGTTACAGAAACACCAAACCTACTGAATAGCTCATTTCACAAAGCCGTTATCTTAGCCAGTAGATCACGCGCAAAACTCACATTGCTAACCGTAAAGCTTACCCAAACTAGCCTGTTGAAACGTCTATTAGAAAGAAGCTGTGTAATTGAACCTAAGTCAAAACGAACATTGACAACCAAAGGATTAGAGCAAGTTCTCAAATACCCAAGCAAACAAATCAGTTGCCAATCGAGCACCATTTATCGCGCAGTGCTAAATCAACTAAAACAAGAACATTATGATCTTGTGGTATTGCCTCATAAACGTTATCACTCCATTATTTCTGAGTTAATTTCTGCTGACGAATGGCACTTATTAAGAGAAACCTTGGTACCCGTAATGTTTGTTAATAGCAGTCAATGGCAGACCCAAGGGCACGTGCTGACCGCCTTAGACATTAATCACACTCAAGATTGCCATCAAGCTTTTAATCATCACATTATTCATGAATCTAAAGGTATAGCAGACAGCATCAATAATGATTTACACTTCATTAATTGTTTTTTGGCTGACAATTACAGTATAGCCTTTGAAACCGAAGATAGGGCCCATGCTCATTCAATGTTGTCACAACAAGCAAACCAGCAAAGCATTCTTAATCACGCAGTGGCAGATTTACTGTCTGAAAAATATCACTGTCACATAGCTCATGGCTTACCTGAAGATGCTATTCCCATCAAGGCCCATCAACTCGATGTGAATATGGTCATCATGGGAGCGGCCGAGCACACAGGGTTAATCCACTCAATTAAAGGCCATATTCCTGAACTGCTGATTAATCAACTCCCCTGCGACATACTCGCCGTTAAACCGCCCACAAGTGAGCTTAGATAAGTTCAAAAATCTATCGATCAGACAACACAACACAACACAACACAGGGACGTGACTAAAACGCCTCTCGTCGGATATTCATATTGTAATATCGCCACCTTGCTTTCTCATATAAAAGAAGAGTATTAATTTACAACCAAGGTATATGCTCCTCGTCTCTTTAGTGGTTGTTTGTCGATCTTCAAATACCTTTTAATCTATAGGAATGGAGGTACATTGACACTGTTGAAAATTGCTTAAAACGTAAACAATTACTTCAACCATTAAATTTATAATCAATGCACAAGTACACCTTACTTCGAGCCGCTCATCAAATTAGGTCTGGGTTGATGCACGTATTCTTAATCCCACATCCCCATATACTACTTGATAAATAACAAGCTTTTCTGCTGTGATAGATTTAGCTTATAAGTCATTTTATGGCGATTAATTGCCGAATGCATAGACTTTTGGGTTGAAATCATCTCATCAGTAATTGAGCGTAGGTGTTGGCAACTCAAATAAAAAGGGGGTTATCTTGTTACTTCATAAAATGGCTATTTAAAGACCTCGTCCAGCTGAATATAGAAAAATTTTGTTGTACCCGATGGTCTTTTGACGCTAGGGCGGCCGATTACCCTGATGGTGCTGCAGGAATAGGTAATCGAGAAAAATGAAGCTAGTTTGAGGAAGGCGATGAGGTTTGAGAAAGGTAAAGTGGATAAATTCATTAAAGACAGTAACAAACTAAATAATGAATAAAAAAGGGATTAAGTGTTAACTTAATCCCTCTCGCTATTTACTTGGTATGATTATCGTAATACTTGCTATTAATCATGCCTTTAACAATTGATTCAATTTTTTTGATTGGAACAACTGATTGCTGTCTTTGTGATGATTGCACAGTCACCGACTGCGGTTCTTCGCTCCATTCATTGATGGCAGCGAACAATAACTGACCATCAGCATCTTTTTCAATTTTAGCTACATGCCACCATTTTGTAATACCATCTGTTGGAGGGCTAAATATATGTTGTTCATTATTAAATATAAATTCAACGCGTGTTGTCGCTGGGTTAATGTCTGGTGAGTCAGAAAAATTCTTTACGTAATAATCGTAACTACCTTCAACAGGAAATTGAGGAATAGAAATCACTTCAGGCCCATAACTTGTTATATCATCAACATCTAAATAGATGATGGTTTCATTAATAGTGACTTCTGAATTGGCATAATACACATGGCTTTCATTACCTTCAGCATCAGTGATATAGAGATGTGAGTCTAAATCTCGGGGTGCTTCACCCCAGTTCAAGGTTATTTTGGTTAACGCTTCAGATAGCACTAAACACTCAGCTAAGGTGATGTCCTCTTCAAAAGTGTTAATAATAGATGTACGGCTTTGAAATTCGATTGTTGCACCAAGTAAAACGGTAGAATGACTCTTAACCGGGATGCTAAATGTGCCATCATCGATAGAGAATGTGAGTGAGCGCCCCAAGTAATCACGTCCGTCTGAAATAACGCGAGCACCATTTAATAAATTACCATCTTCGTCTTCCACACAACCATTTACTATAATGGTGTCGTAAATCATATCAGCATTCCAAGTAGTGAAATGACTAACATTACCTTGATAAAATGATTCATCGTTGACTGAAAATAATAGTGCTTCACCTTCTTCAATCCATAAACCTGACGTGGTGTCGAAATAATAAAGCGGTATCGTCGCGGGGGGATTAGTACCTGCAACAGGTATTTTAATCTGCGCGACTTTGTTTGGAGCGAGTTGTAGCTTGTTACCTGCACTATCAACAAAACTGACTGTAATAGCACCAAATGATTCTATTGGCACAATTTCGTTAGCACTGTTTGTTGTGAGCATATCACCTGGCATCATTTCAATATCAATAGCCGGGTTAATGACCGTTAGTTCAGCTACAACTGCAGAGGACACAAGGTTACCGTTCAAGTCGACAAGGCTGTTTTCAGGTAAGGTAACAAGCACATTACCATCAACAGCTAGCTCAGAGACTTGAGTCGCATCAAAACTAATAGATGCATGGACTGGTTGTAATAGTAAATTGTGCTCTTGGGTTAACTCATTTCTTGAAATGCTCAACGCAGCTTCTGAATAATCCGATGCATCGGCAACAAGAGTCAATCGGTCACTTAATTGGATATCTTGAATTTTAGATGTGAATAATCCTTCTGCATCAGAGGTTGTCGTATTAACAACTAGGTTGCCATTAGACAAACTCACAACACTATCCGGGATAACTTCGCCATTAAAATAGTTAATTGTGGTGCCAGAAATAGTATAAAAATACTTTTCATTTAAATTGAAACTAACTTGAACTGGAGCAACGCCATCTTCACCACCGTCAGTAACTTGTACAGAAATGTCGGTTGATATTGTTTCTAATACGGAAGATGTATAACTCATTAAGCCTGAAGGACTAATCGATAAACCCGTTGGTCCGGCGACTAGCTCAAAGCTAATGTCATTTTCAGTATCAGTATCGTCTACATCAGAGACTAATAATTGGTAAGTAAATGTTGATCCAGAATCAATACTTTGCGCTGCGATAGCAGACACAAAAGGTGCATCGTTGACAGGGGTCACTATGACATCAAAATCCTGTACAGCTTGTTGCGCTTCATCTTCACCGCCATCACGGACTGTGACACTCACAGTGCCAGACGTTAATACACCTTCAAGCGGCGTCCATGAAATTAGACCTGTATTGTTAATGGTCATGCCATCTGGCGGATTGGTTAATGTGAATGTTAAATTCGTACCGTCATTGGCATCGTCTGGATCGGTAACGGTTAGCTGATACAGGTATTCACTATCTTCAATTGCAGTGACAACAGCGCTAGCAGATATTAACGGTGCAATGTTTTGAATCACCTCATCCTCGGAAGATGAGTCACAGCCAGTTAATACAAAAGAAAGTGCTATAGCAACGATAGATAGTTGCCACTTGTTTGTTAATTCCATTTACATACTCCATTAATTTGAACGCTATTGATAAGCTTTAAAACATCATCCATAAATAATGAATTCATGGAAGGATATTTCATGGCAAATAATGAAGATTTAACAATGTTATATCAATACTCATAAGTGATGTAATTTAGCGCTGAGAGGTACACTTTTGTACAAGGTGGATGGGGGGGGGTCGAATGTAGCTAGCGGATGGCCATTATGGCATTGCTTTAACTAAATGAGGACATCCACGATAAATAGCGTGATTTAGAAGCTTCTACTAAACTCAAGAAAGTTATCGATGTTGGAGCTTGTTATGCCACGCCCTCGTAGAACTCAGATTAGTGTTGAAGACACGCCATTTTACCATTGCTGTAGCCGTGTGGTACGGCGCGCTTTCCTGTGTGGTGATGATAAATTTTCTGGTCGAAATTACGATCATCGACGTGGTTGGGTAGAATCACTATTATGTGAATTAATTGATGTTTTCTCTATTGATGTAGCCGCCTTTGCTGTGATGTCAAACCATCTACACGTGGTGTTACGTATCGATATCGAAACCGCAAATCATTGGACTGACAGAGAAGTACTTGAGCAGTGGCATAAGCTGTTTAAAGGTGATGAGCTAACCCAAAAGTTTGTTAAAGGTGAGTTAGTTGAAGCCCATGATGTGCTCAGGTTAAAACACACCATCGCGACTTATCGAAGCAGGTTGTGTGATATCTCCTGGTTCATGCGCTGTCTTAATGAGCCAATAGCAAGACAAGCAAATCAAGAAGATAACTGTACAGGGCGTTTCTGGGAGGGCAGGTTTAAATCTCAGGCCCTGCTTGATGAAGTAGCAGTATTGGCCTGCATGGCATATGTTGACCTCAATCCTATCAGAGCCAAGATGGCTGACAACCCAGAGCAATCAGACCATACCAGCATTCAATTGCGAATTAAGGCTGCTTTGAAAGGCGAACAACCCAAAAATTTACTGCCTTTCATTGGCAATGAACGTAAAAATCAACCTAAAGGCATTGCATTTTCACTACAAGATTATCTTGAACTGGTCGATGATACTGGACGTATTATTCGAGATGACAAGCGTGGCGCTATCAATGTTAGTAGTGCTAAGTTACTCACAAGATTGAATATCCCTCAGGATCATTGGCTCAAACTCACCACTGAGTTTGGAAAGCTATTTCACGGGCCAGTGGGTACACTTCAAGAACTCACTAGCTATTGTGAACATCTAGAAAAACGGCGACGACACTTTGCCAGTTGTTGCCAGCATTTAAAAGCTGGCTAATCTAAAACTCCTTTCAATAACCACGTCTTCCAAATCAGCTTAATCCTCTAATGGGTTGGATCATAGTGGCTAAAAATCACTATTATTGAAGGAAATTGGTTCATTTTTCAATCTACGGCCATAAACT
>NZ_JBEOPI010000021.1:0-87631 GCF_040309905.1 Shewanella sp. CAL98-MNA-CIBAN-0140 | reverse complement strand
AAAATTAATTTTGAAAGCCTGCTGGCTCTAGCTTGCTCTATAATTTGGCTGCCAATGTGAAAGATCAACAGCCCCTAGTATTAACCCCGCTAACAACCCAACAGGACCAAGCAGAACACTACCCGCAACGCCCCAGCCTGCTGCACCACCGATACTTATAACTGACTCTTCAGATGCCTCTTCCAACCTTTCTATTTCCGAAGGATTTATCTTTTCACGAAAAAATTCACCTTCATTTTTCATTGAGAATTTACCATGCACGTACTGGCTTTCATTTCCTTTTTTAAAATCTCCTGCGTGTATATCAACTCTACCAAGCCCCATATTAACTCCTTTATAAATATAATCTTTGATTGGCTAAAGCATAAGATACTCCGAAAAAGTGTTAATCACAAGCCGCGACACCACCGTAAGTCATTGAACAATATGGCGATATTACTATATCGCGATAGTGTTTACTCTAATGTAAATTCGTTAGTGTCTAATGTTATTTAGCGTTCACATCTAAATTCAGGGTTGATTATAGATGTGGGTAAAGTGGTCACTAGATATGGTGATTTAACATTAGCAGGGGTAGGGCTAATCTAGCTAGGCAAAATGGAGCTGAGCATATGTTCTAAATGATAAAGGGGCAAAACCGAGTTGGTTTTTGACTTAAAAATGTACAAATTCAACTTTAAACTTGAGGGCGTTGAAGAAAATAGCGTGAAGCTCACATGGATGTGAGCTTAGCTTTCGCGGTACAGGATGTACCATCGGAAGCGTTAGCATTTTCGAATAAGGCCGAAGAACACTAAATAAAGTTAAAAGCTGGATCAATCCCCATGGCGACCTTTTCGCTGTTCAGAAAATGTTGCGGGGCGGCTGGGAGTTCCAAGAGGGAATAGCCGTTGATTTCCTCTTGGTCTGGTGTGGGTGAAGCGCCACGACGTTAGTGGCCGCAGGCCATATCTTAAAAACACTTTGGGGCATAAACGTGTCGGTATGTTGACGTTAAAAGGGACAAATTCAACTCTAAACTTGAGGACGTTGAAGACTCTTTATAAAAGAATGCGTGAGCCTGACAGGCCTATCGGAAGCGTTAGCATTTTCACTCTTTACTGCAAGATGGGCCGAAGCAGGATTAAAACGAAGATAAATGCTGGATCAATCCCCATGGCGACCTTTTCGCATCTGTTGTTTAAGTCAATCGGGAAAATGTTGCAGGGCGGCTGGCCAATTCTTTTATGAAGATTAGAGAGGGAACAGCCGTTAGTGGCCGTAGGCAATAAAGAATAAACAGGCAAATGATGTTGATCATTCATTATGCCACGGCAAATGTTACCAACTGAGCGAATATATGACCGGCAGTAATAGCGATAAACTCAGCCAGACAATGATCGTTAGGGGAACGCCCACACGGACAAAATCGATAAACTTATAACCACCCGCATGCATTACCAGCAGGTTAGTCTTATACGCCATGGGGGTGGCGTAACTCATATTGGCGCCAAACAGCACAGCAATAACAAAGGGTTCGGGATCAACCTGCAGTTGCTGCGCGATGCTGATAGCAATGGGAGTACCAATGACTGCCGCAGCATTATTGGAAACAATATTGGTCATAATTGCCATTAACAACATCAGTCCAGACACAATAACCGCCGAAGAAGCCCCCGCCGTTAAGGCCACAAAGACTTGGGCCAAATACTCTGCACCGCCGGTTTTCAATAATGCAGCCCCCATCGCCAAACTCGCCGCGACAATCAGAATAACCTGGGTGCTCAGCGCCATGGAAGCATGCTGCCAGGTTAAGCAGCGGGTGATCAGCATCAGTAATACACCACCGACTGCGCTGATCGCAATGGGAACGCCCCCAAATGCCGACACAAGAATAATCCCAGCCATGATCAGCAGAGCCGTTAGCGCTTTATCGGTGTGCGGCAGGTCTGCGGTCGCATCGAGAACCAATAGCTCACCCGCTCGTTTGATTTCACCTATGGTATCTTGATTACCCTGCACCAGCAGAACATCACCGATGCGCAGGCGAGCCTGGGCTATTTTTTCGCGCAGCGTCTCGACTGAGCTTTCCCCCCGATGTATTGCCAGCACCATTAACTGATAGCGATTATAAAAGTTAACTTGCCTTAAGGTCATGCCAAGCAGAGGAGAACCTTGCATGACAACTATTTCGGCGATCTGCTGTCCCTCACCGGATAATGGATGCTCTTCATCCACCGGGTTATCGCCGACATAGAGCATGGCCTCCAGAGCACTTTCCAGCTCCTTAAGATTGTCCGGCGTGTCATTGACCATCAACCTGTCTCCGGTCTGAATTTGCGCATCCGGCAAGGGGACAATATAGGTTCCGCTACCCCGCATGATCCGCGACACTTCCAGCAACCCTGAGGTCTTTTCGGTCAGCTCTGTCAATGTCTTGCCGACGGAAAAACCGTCTTCCAATATCACCAGTTGGGCGGAAAATATTCTTGGAGAGGTATCGCTGAGTATGGCCTTACGTGCAGGCAGCAGGCGTGGTGCAATCAACCATAGATAAACAATGGCAATGACGGCAACGATTGCTGCTGGTACAAAAAAATCAAACATCTGCAGTCTTCTCAGGCCCATATCAGCAGCCACCGAGACCACTAACAAATTCGTCGAAGTGCCTATACTGGTACTCATGCCGCCCACCAGCGTCGCAAACCCCATTGGCATTAACACCCCCGAAGCAGGCGCTCCGGTTCGCAGCGAGACACTGATCAGAATAGGAAGCAGCAGCACGACTATCGGCACATTATTGACAAATGCACTGAGAAAAGCGCCAATCAGCAGGGTCAGCAACATACTCAATACAGGGCTTACTCGCCATAAACGCGCTAGAATTCGGCCAAGAGGCACCAGGGCTCCCGTGCGCACCAAGCCGTTTCCGGCAATCATCAGTGCACACACAGCCACCAGCGCTTCATGGCCAAAACCACTGAAAAATTGCAGCGCCTCAAGATGTTGCCCCTGGGCGTTGATGTAAGGAAAAACAGTAAAACCTATGCTCAGCACTGCCAGAATAAACAGACTCGACGTCTCAATGGCAATAGATTCTCTGGTAAACAGAAACAGAGCAAGCAAGACAAGCAATAGCACTGCAAGTGCATGCACATCAGGAAGCGGTGGCAAAGTCATGATATTCATTGCTGGCACCTGTCAGTTAACCTTTTTTATTTGCATATGCATGGTAAAGCAGAGGCTTGCTCTGAAGATCTTTTCTACGACGCTCTTCAGTGCAGGTTGGCGTTTGTTTGTTGACCCTATATCACCTAAATATTAGGCTTTTTTTCTAATAAAGCTAATTGAAGAGAAACAAATCAGCAAGTTATGGGTTATGTCTTATTGTATAACCCACAGGCAAGCATGAAATTGAAGATTCAGCGGCCTAACATTGTCATTTAACGCCATGTCAAAATTGAATTGTTTTCCTGACGAAACACAAGCTGTAGCCATGTCGCAGTAATGTCATCATCCAGTAAGAGGTATTTTTTGTTTGATTTGCAAGACTTATGCTGGATATTGTTACTAGTCATATGATTTTTATAGCGCCATAAAAAACCATAGAACAACAATTAATAACCATTATTTTCAATATCTTAATCTTAAACAGCGATTTTTACATCTTGCATCTGGCTCAGGATCACATTTATATCTCACCAATTAGCATTACTACCTCCAAAGGATTAGCATTAGATAAATTTCATATATTCAGGGCGGCTTTATGACGATTTGTAAAACAATGTTGGTCTTATCCTCAATTTTTTGGCTTGGGGCTTGTGGGAGTGATAGTGATAGTACTGTCACGGCGCCGGAACAGGTATTGCCTCAGGGGCAGTTCTCTCTAGCCATTTCCGACTCGCCTATGGCTGGCGTTACCCATGTGGGCATGGTCATGGGGGAACTGGTCATGACAGATGCCGCGGGCGACATCCATAGGCATGACTTACAGGATATGGCATTTAACCTACTCGATTTCCAGGGGATGGACAGTCATCTTATGGTCGATAGCATCGACTTGCCCCCAGGGCAGTATCATGATGCCTATGTCACCACCCAGCAAGGCGATGGCAATGACGGCTGCTATGTTGAAGATGGCCAGGGTCGCCACGGTTTGCATATTACCAATGGACAGCTGCCCGTTTCGGATTTTGAGGTCGTCGCTGACCAGCATCTTGCCATCACCATGGAAATTGATTTGTATCGTGGCTTGTCTAACGAGCAGGGGCAATACCTTTTAAATCATGAAGCCATGTGGTCTGTCGATAATAGTCATATGGGTCACTTGCTAGGTGAGGTCGACCCCCAGTGGATTGCCGATTGCGAAACAACTCACTCCGATCTGGCTTCGGCGGGAGGGCAATTTAGCCATATGGCCTACCTGTACCCCGAAGAGGTCACCGATATTAACCAAATGGCAGATATGGGAACCAATCCACCAGCGGGTTTCATCCCCCCTACGGCAGTCAGTCCTATGATGCAGGATACCGACGGCAACTGGCACTTTGCCATGGGCTACTTGCCAGCCGGAAACTATCGGGTCGGCTATAGCTGTTTAGGCCATGTAGATGATCCAATCACCGATGAGATCACTAGTGGTCCATTTGTTATGTTTAAAGATTCAGGTTCAATTACCATAGAAGCAGGTACACAGGGTGGCCAGCAGACGGTACATGAGTGCGGTAATGGCAATGGTGGTCATCACGGCGGTATGGGTATGGGCGGCTAGCGATAATAGTCAGGCTCACATTCAATTTGGGAGCCTTCACGCCTAAAAGCATGGTGAACTAAGTTAACGGTAATGATGATTGAGTTGAAGTATGAGCAGATACCTCGTTAATCATTGTTATCGTTGCGTTGAGGTAGAGCCGCAGCTCTTCACATAAAAGTGGCAATCGGTTTTTCTCTCTAACACACAATGGCCGTTTTGAGTCAGCAAATATCCACTGACGGGTAGATGGACAGGAATGAGCTAGGGTTTTTACTCCATTATCTACGTTCAAATAACAACAAGTAATGTATTACTTGTCATTACAACACCACGATTTAGGATCTAATGCTTATCTAAATGTCTATTATTAAGGGTACAGATCATTTTAAAACATAGTCTTAGTTTCGCTCAGCAACGACACCGCCAAACAATTTTCTGAACCCAAATCTCATTGTATTGAATAATTAATCTTTGCGGTCCTTGGTAAATTTTGGGATAAAAACATTCTATCTTAATGACTTTAATAACAATAAAAAAGTATCAACATACCGTCTGGCATATAACGCTAAGCAATTGACGCGTTCCAAAATATTGACGCTTGTAAACTGAACAATACTCGATAAAGTTAGCTAACGTTTAAGACAAGAGATTGTTTTTTCACGACAACGCCATCCCTCCAATGAATAAGAAGGTCCACCATGAAAACAGTAAAAACACTGATTGCGCTCTCCCTATCGGGCTTGCTTGTCGCCTGTGGTGGTGGTGACGACACTTCCTCGCCGCAAATGGGAGAGTTTAGCTTAGGCGTGTCAGATAACCCGAGTGACGCAAAAAACGTGACTATCGCTTTTAAGCAAGTCGTATTGAAAAATGATACGGGCAGCATTTCATTTGACGTGTCTGACGACGGCGATTTAAAACAAGTCAATTTACTCGAATATCAAGGTACAGCTGTTGAAACTTTAGTGAGCGGTCAAAGTATCCCCGTTGGCGAATACCAAATGTGTATTTACATGCAAAGAAGTGAAACGCCAAATGCCGAGAGCTCTTTTGTTAAAACCATAGATGATAATCTCTATGGACTGACAACCAACAGCAATGGCTCTTGTGGCGGTGTTGGCGCAGACGATGCTGATACTGGCCGTTTATTTTTCAATAAAACATTTACTATCGCAGCCGGTACAAACAGCTTTGTCGCCGAATTTGACCTAAACAGTGGCTTACAAGACCCCCACGGCAATAAAGACTACTGGACCTTAAAACCAACATCAGTTCAGTTACATAACAATGCTGAAGTCGGAGCCATTAAAGGCAATATTCCCTCAGAGCTCGAGACACTATGTGGAACATCAGCAGGTGGCAGCCTCTTTAGTCATGCTGTCTATCTTTACTCAGATGCAACAGCACTCGACAATATGAGCGATTTCAGAAGTGATGCCGTTGTGGCACCACAAATTGCGCCAATTGCTTCTGCTAGAGTCAACGATATTATCGATCAGAACGGTGAAGTCATTGGCCAAGGCTATGAATTTGGTTTCGTCGTTGCAGGCAGCTACAGTGTGGGTTACACCTGTGTAGCCCAAAATGACGATCCTGATCTCAATAACAACCCTGATGATTTAGAGCTACCTTTCTTTATCCATGCGGATAAACAAACAGTGACAGTGACCAATGGCACTGTGGCTAATGGTGATTTTGCTAACACGCTCAATCCATAGTCTTGAGCCATAGACTTAAGCCATAGTCTTGAGCAACTCGCTTAACACCAAATAAAGCTGACTTATAAAAAAGCATCCGTAATGGATGCTTTTTTTTATGACTCGCTCATTCATTTAACCGTAAAAAACCATTAACACCCAGTAAGATCTGCAGCCATTAAGTAGAAAAGATACTTTAAAAAAATAGGCCATCAATGGCTATAACATTCGCGGTTGTAGTGATAACCCCTGAATAAAACTACCTTATTCCTTAACTATCCAACTCAATATGGGCATAAACATATTAATAAATCCAACCCGATTACTGGACAACATTGAGCTAACGATTTAATCCTAACGTAACCTCAACAGAGGTTAAGGGATGGGATAAGTTAGCCAAGATCAGAATGTTTGGTCTATTTCATATCAAACTTGCTACTTTTTTGCTCTTTTTTTGCGATTAGTCTTGCTAATAATGCCCATTGACGCATCAATAGTTCGCTTATTGCAAATCAACATCGCCATCGTAATAAGCGCCTGTTTAATAAAGTTTTATTATCTAGTTCTTAGGTTCTTTGAGGCGGTAATATCGACTAAAGCTATGGTATGCAGTTATTTAAATAGTGCAAATTCGTTGGTGCGATGCGGGTTTAGTAAGGACTCTATTTCAATAACGCTCTATTGCATAAATGTCACTTTATCCCTTTAAGTCGGGTGTCGGCTAAGCGCCACGGCCCTAAGGTCACACGCTCTTATTTAGAAACAAAACATGACTTATTCGAGTAAGTGTTTGGCTTGTTTCAGCGCGATCATTTCATCTTCGCTTGGGTTAAGCGCGATCACACTGTCGATTTGCATTGCTAATGATTGCCACAATGGTTCGATTACTTGTAAGTGATCGTCATTGGCGTGTACCTTAGCTAATGTGAGTAAATACGCCGCTTGCACCACATCGATACGGCCTAGAATACCGTCGGCTAACGCCACGCTTAGCTCTATCATTGCGCTAACATTGTGACCGTACTTTATAGCTTGATGTAAGTAATGCTCGGCTTTAGTGCGCTGTTGTTGGCTGGCATTGTCGTCATGCAAAATATCACTGCCGCAATATAACATTGCATCGACTTGACCTTGCTCGGCAGCTTCGCTCATCCATTGCTGACTCGCAGCCAAGTCTATTTGGCAACCCAAACCTTCGCTCAGCATCAGGGCTAAATGATATTGTGCATTCGGATAACCTGCTTGGGCTGCTTTATTAATCCATATAAATGCTTGTTCGAACTGCTGGGCTTGATAAAACAACACCCCAAGATTAGACATAGCCTCGGCATTTTCCGCATTGGCAGCAAGGGTCAATAAACGCTCGGCTTGAGTTAGGTCGACGGTAAATTGATTACTGCCGATAAGGTAGAAAAACCCCAGTAATGCTTGTGCTTCAACAATGTCTTTTTCGGCAGCTTTAGCAATAAGTTGCTCACCTTCGATTGGATTTGGATCGCTGCAATAGCCATGCAATAAGCTCACACCGTGCTCAAATAATGCCGCTTGATGTTGAGTGGATGCAACACGAAACCAATGTGCCGCTTGTGCAAATGCCTCTGCTGATGTTTGTTCAACGGATGCCGACGTCGCCGCGCTTTCTGTCGCGGATGTGTCAATGGTTTGCGCCAACGCGCGCTCCTGCTCTTGTAACATTAACCCTTTGGCTTTGAGTGACATTGCCACTAAATACTGTGCTTCAGGATCATTCTTCATCACTGCGCGATAACATAAATCGCGGCCAGCGTATGAATCAAATGCTTCAAATTGGTAGCGGGGTGCAGTGCCTCGATGTAAAGAGGGGTATAGCTTTACAATTAACTGCAAAATATGACGAATCGACTTTTCTGCGATGCTAATGAGCTGAATTTGGGTTAAATGATATTTTTCAGGATGGGCACCACGATTACCGTCACTGCGCAGGCGATGTAACGCCCGCACGGCAGCAACATCAATCACGCGCAGCTGATTTAACTGTTCGATGCGATCATATAAGTTGGCAGAGGTAAATGTTACATCATGCTTCTGAGCTAATTGAGCGGCTAACTTATGGGTAAAGCTTCTAATATAAACTAACGCTTGGGTTGGAATGTCGCGTACATAGCTTTTGGCTAAACGGTAATCATTGCCCAACTCAATAGAGAAACCATCAATAAACTCAATATCATTTAACAATGGTCTCTCCTTTTTGAGTATCTATAACATCTTTATCCTTCAGAGTTGTCAGCATCCGGTGTTTTACGATTGATCATATACAATCTAAACAAAGCAATATTAACGAACAAACCTAAGAACGAAAAAGTGGTTTCAACGACCAGTTGTAGCGGAAAGCCAACTTGCATCGCGAATTGTGAAAACATACCGCCTAATAGAGACAATGGCACGTATAGCATTAATACCGCAATGGTTTTAATGGTGATAGGGCCACTAAATTTAAAGCTGCTCTTAATCGCTTCAAATGGCGTTAAACGCTCAACCACCACCATAAAATTGACATAGGCTAGGCGAGAGAATAAGTACAAGCTCACTATTAAGCCAATTAACCACAGTGGCCCAAACGCCGCAAAAATCATTACTGGCGCTAAAATCGCTAAACCAGAAAATACCCCAGCCAGTAATAGCGGTGGTACAAACGGAAAGCTGGCTTTTAGTATTTGTGCCGGCGCAAGATCATGGCCTTGAGAGCGTAACTCTAAATATAAGGTTAAGGCGGCAATTAAAAATGAAAACACCAACAATAGCACCATCATTGCAGCAGCATGAATAGCACCGAATTGCGGGTTTTCAACATCCGCTTGGATCATTTCATTACCCAACCAAAGTTGAATCGCGACTTGGATTAACAAAAATGGCAAAGTCAGTACGGCAAGCTGACGGATGTGGTTTCGAAAAAAGTTAAATGCTTCAGCCATAATTGCAAACAATGACATGTGGGTTCCAGTAATCTATTAACGACGAATATGGCGCTTAGGATACCCAAAAAAAACGTATTTTGCACAAATCAAATTATTAAAAGATGCGATCATTTGTCGCATTTATGTAAATTAGGCTAAAATAGCAGCTAAGTTTTGACATTGAGCCACATAAAAGGATACCCATTATGAAATTGGCATTATTATTAGCGATACTTTTTAGCGTCTTAGTCTTCTCAGCTCCAGCATCGGCGGGCTGGTTAGATAACGTAACTGAAATAACCAAAAAACCGGCAGCAGAACAAGCCAAAACAATTGACCAATCCCAAGCAACTGAGCAATCAAGTGTTTTAGTGGCTAACGTTATGTCACAACTTGGGTTAACTCAACCCCAAGCAGAAGGCGGATTAGGATCACTACTTAGCTTGGCCCAAAGTAATTTAGGTGCAAATGATTTCAGTCAATTAAGCGACAGCATCCCTAATACAGACGGTCTACTTGCTGCGGTACCTGCGTTAGCATCAGACAGTGGCATGTCAGGATTATTATCAAAAACGGGTGATTTAGGCACTGCGTTACAAGGTAGCGCAATGGTATATGATGCTTTTGACAAACTAGGTATCTCAAAAGAATATATTACACCTATGGTGAATATCGCTAAAAACTATCTACAGCAAAGTGGCGGTGACGGCACGGTTGATTTATTAATCAAAGGCCTAGGCTCAGTTTTATAATCATCCTTAAGACGGTCTGACACTCATAGTGAACTTACGTTAACATTATTTAATCCCATGCTATTCGCTTGGGATTATCATTTTTGCTAGCATCGGTATGTCTAATGTCATTATAACGGAGTGATTATGATCGCTAAACTCAAGCAGTTTCTCCAATCGCATGCTCAAGAAAGTAGCCCTGAAGATAAACAGAAAAACCTCAACCTCGCGGCGGCAACCCTATTACAAGAGGTTGTGTATGCCGATGAAAATTTGGCCGCAGCTGAAGCAGCTTTACTGCCAGAAATGCTCATCAACACTTTAGGCATTAGCTCAGAAGAAGCGATAATCCTGATAGACGAGGCGAAACAAAGCCGTAAAGACGCCACATCATTATTTGAATTCACCGCCGAAATCAATGCTCAATTTAGTATTAATGATAAACAAAAATTACTGCTGTCAATGTGGCAATTAGCCTATTCCGACGGTGAACTGTCTCAATATGAAGACCAGATTATTCGTCGTACGGCAGAGTTACTGCACTTAAAACACAGCGAACTGATTCAAATGCGTAATATTGCCATGGAAACTCGCTAAATAAAGCCAATTATCCTTAGTGATTACTCACTAAATACTTACGTGTAAGATGTGCTTTTTGCCACCACATAAAAGGGGCAATAACAATAACCATTACAATGGCATAAATCATATTGCTTCCAAGAGCAATACCTAAACCGATACAAAATAAGCAACCCGCAACCACCAAAGGTAAGTAGCGTTTGCTGAGTAACTTAGCAGCAGACAACATGGCCAACAGGTAAATAATCACAAAAACCCCATTGCTCCAAGCGATTAAATCTTCTAGTTGGTGAGCGCCATAAAAGGTGACAACAATGACCACTGCCATCGAGCCTAAAATAGCAAACAAGGCTCTAAAAGGCACGCCATGTGGATTTAACTTATCAAAATAGCGTGGCACTATGCCTTCTTGACTAAAGCTCCACAACAGACGCGCAGCGCTGGCAGCATACACATTCACAGTTGCTAACCCGCTAGCAATACCTAATACTCCGATAATGTAGCCACCATAGCCGCTCAATACGGTGTTTGAGAGTAAGTAATCAAACGCCGATATCATCGCTAAGCCGTCACCCTCTGTTGGCACCATAAGCAATAAAAAAGTACAGGCCAAATAAATAATCCCCACTAATACCGTCCCCATCATCATCGCAGGCAATAAGTCTTTATCAGGTTGGCGGAAATCGCCCGCAAGATGGGTCATGGCTTCAATACCTAAAAAGCTCCAAAAACCAATGCCCATGGCGAGCATAACCCCACTAAACTGCGGGTGGCTGGTATGAGCGAAGGTTTGTAGTTGATCAACATTTAACCCGCTAGCACCAAATAATATCGCTACTACCGTAACAATCAGCAAGGTGAGGGCAAATTGTAATTTAGCCGACACCTGAATGCCTTTAATATTGAGCAGCAATAACACAACCACAATCAGCAATTCAGCCACTAATTGGCCAATCCCAGAGATCGACACCAGTGCATCTAAAAATTGAAAGGTCATTAAAATGGCTGCTGGCGCGCCAATGGGGATGACTAACAAAAAGATTAACCCAATTGTTCGGCCTGCTGTGGCACCAAAGGCTTTTTCAATGAAGTAAGCCGGGCCAGCGGCGTGAGGGAAACGACTCGCTAACAAACCAAACACTAATGCCACCGGGATAATCGCAACCGTCAATAATAACCATGCCAATAACGAACCTGAGCCGGCTACCTCTATGGTCATTTGCGGTAAAATAAATACCCCGGTACCTAACAATGTGGTGGCCATTAAGCCTGCGCCTTGCCAGCGTCCGATTGTTGCTGTTATTTGATTCATTATTTTAATCTTGTGTGATATATGGCGACATTATAAGGGCAAACAGGTGAACATGATGCGGATTAATTCGCGGCTATCAAGTTTTGCTTAGGGCGTTACAAAAAAAACGGAGGTCAGCATACTTTTTAAATTCAACACAGTGGTGACCATGGTACTGAATCAATTAATATTTTAACCGCCACAACGCAAATCCTTACCGGCCAAAATATTACGATTTAAATGAATTGATGAGCCTATATGCATGCCCATTCAATACAGTAACAGCATCAAATTCGGCAGGTTATTCATCCTATAGCTGACATTATTACAGGATCTTGAGCCTCTTTAGTTGACATCCTTTTTAGCCTCGAATGCTCATTATCGACCGCATAGCATCGAGCCGTTAACTGACTCCCTTGGGGCGATGGGGCAATTTATCGACTCTCTGTACATAATACAGCGGAAGCCATCTTCTGAAGGATTTTGTCGTTATTTATATTGTTGTTATTATTGTTATTATTATTGTTTTGCTACCTTATTAAAATCATCTTAGCAACCTAATTGCAACAAAAATAAAACAAGCATGAATGCCGCAGTTGCTTGCTTATAACCACAAGCTTTATTTCGCAGATTTTCGATAAAAATTTGCGCTAAATCTTAGATATATAGCGAACTTGACGTTACACTAATATTTGTTTATTTATCTTTGATATGAGCCAATATGCAACAACAGACCAGCGCCGATATGAATTTGTTATGGGGTCAATTGATCTTGGAAGAACTTGCACGCTTAGGGGCTAAGCATGTCTGTATGGCGCCAGGTTCTCGCTCAACTCCGCTAACATTGGCTGCTGCTAGTCAAACCAAGCTTACGCGTCACATTCATTTTGACGAACGAGGCTTAGGTTTTATGGCACTTGGACTGGCAAAGGCCAGCAATGCCCCCGTGGCTATCATAACCACCTCAGGTACCGCAGTGGCCAATCTTTATCCAGCGATTGTTGAGGCTTGGTTAACCCATGTACCACTGATTATTTTATCTGGCGACAGACCGCCTGAGCTGATTGATTGCGGCGCCAATCAAGCCATTATTCAGCCGGCTATATTTGCTCAATACGCCAAACAAGTTAACTTACCAACGCCTGATCTTGGTTATCCGGCTAATGCATTATTGAGTACAATTGATCATGCGGTAGCGAACCAACATCAACCTGTGCATATAAACTGCATGTACCGCGAGCCTCTATACCCAGCAGAATTGGTGACATTAGCCCATGTAAAGAAAACGGCTAGCATTATAACATCAACGTATCTTGCGCCATTAAACCCATGGTTTGAAAACACTAAGCCATTTACTCGTTATGCTCGACTAACGAGTGCAGACTTACCGACAACAGACACCTTAATGCGCTTTGTTCATGGTAAGGGCGTGATAGTGGTTGGCACCTTAGCGCCTGAAGATAATCCACAGCAAATCGTCGCGTTAGCGCAAAAATTAGGCTGGCCGGTTTTAGTCGATGCACAATCACAGTTACGTCAACATCCTGGGGTAATAGGCCACGTTGACCAACTGTTATTAAACCCTAAAGCCAACAAAAAACTTGAACAAGCTGAGCGGATACTCGTCTTTGGTGGCCGTTTTGTTTCCAAACGTTTAACTCAATATATTGCCCAGCAAACTTGGCATAGCTACTGGCATGTGGGTAAATACGGCGATCGTTTAGATCCGACCCATCAATCTAAAGAATTTTACCAGGCAAGCGTTCAAGCGGTATGCCAATTACTTTGGCCGCGATCATCACAAGCCAACTGGGCATTACAATTATTACCGCTAAATGAATCATTGGAGTCACTGTTTAAACAACAGATCGACAATAAAACCTTTGGCGAAGCGCAAGTCGTACGCGCCATTGCATTGGCTCAAACGGATCAACATATACTGTTTATCGGTAATAGTTTACCTATCAGGCTTTACGATATGTATGCGCCAATTGCGACCAACACACCAGCCATTTATACCAACCGTGGCGCCTCTGGCATCGATGGGTTAATTGCAACAGCTTGTGGCGTTGCCGCAGACAAAAATTCACCGACAACTCTGGTTATGGGCGACTTATCCTGTTTACATGATTTAAATTCACTGGCACTGTTAACACAAATGACCCATCCATTTGTGCTGGTTATTATCAATAATGATGGCGGTAATATCTTTAATTTATTGCCCGTACCAAATGAGGAACTTCGCAATGACTTTTATCGGTTAAGCCATGGTGTAGAGTTTGGCTATGGTGCGGCTATGTTTGGTTTGGCCTATCGGCAAGCCGATGACATTGAATCGTTTAATCAAGCTTATCAAGAAGCCTTTGAGTTTAATTGTGCCTCAGTCATTGAAATCAATGTCAGCCATACTCAAGCCAGCGATCAAATCGCTCAAATCAGCCAATGGGTGAAACAACACTAATGGTTATAATCAGTCGTTTTGGCCGACCACACTTACCTGCATTGTTAATGCTACATGGCTTCCTTGGCAGTAAAGACGACTGGTCTATTTTAATGCCCCGTTTAAGCCAATATTTCCATTGTATTTGTATTGATTTACCTGGGCATGGCGGTAACGAAGATACCTTAACCTCACCGGGTTTACACCAAGCTGCAGAGCTGATTGTCAGTAAAATGCACCGCATGGGTTATCAACAGTTTCATTTGTTGGGCTACTCTCTTGGGGGTCGGATAGCGCTGCATATTGCAGCTGATTTTGCCGATTCGCTACTGAGTTTAACACTCGAATCAGCCCATCCTGGGTTACAAGATGCTCAGCAACAAGCCTCCCGAGCTAAAAGCGACCGTCTCTGGGCTAACAAACTCCAGCATTTAGCCCTAGCGGATTTTCTGGCACTTTGGTACCAGCAAGCGGTATTTAGCGACTTGAGCGAACATCAAAAGCAGCAACTTATTTCAATACGCCGTATTAACGATCCGCAACGCTTAGCCAATTGTTACATGACAACCTCACTGAGCTTGCAACAAGACTGTCGAAATGTACTTGAGCGGCTCAACTGCCCATGCCATTTTATATATGGTGTTGATGATAAAAAGTTTGCTCAAGTGGCTATAGATTGGCAGGCGGCACTCGCAGGTTCAGTCAATTTACAATTACACCCATTACATGCTGCAGGACATAATATTCACAGCCTGCATCCTCAATTGTTTATCGATACCCTACTGACGTTATTGTGCTTAGATCCGCTAATGGGTTCAAAGGAGTAACAATGTCATCATCAGACGACTTAACGATAACCAGTTGCACCCTGTATCAATATCAAATTGAACTCAATCCGAGCTTACCCGTGGGTATACAACGAATTGATTTTCGCAAAGGATTAGTACTTGATATCCAACTTAATAATCAACAAACGGCTTGGGCTGAAATAGCGCCATTGTCAGGCTTGGACATTGATAGCCAGATGATAACGGGGTTTAGCCAAGAATCGCTTGATGAAGTGAAATCAAAACTGCAGCAGATATTACCCTCTTTGATAGATCAACCCTTAGTGGTATTAAATGCCATTGCCCAGCAGATATCGCTGCCATCATTGGCATTCTCATTAAGCTTATTGCATGCAAAATCAACCCATTGCCTGCCTATTATTATCGAAAATACACCGATTCAATCAGCAGTGGTGCCGTTACTTTATGATGGTATGTCGACAGCCATTATCACCCAAAAGCTACTGACACAAGCCAGCATAAACAGTGTTAAAATTAAAGTCGCTCAGACTAGCATGGCAAGCGAGATCCAATTTATTTATCAAGTACTGGCCATTGCACCACATGTCACATTACGTTTAGATGCCAATCGTGGTTTTAGCCTTGAACAGGCTATCGATTTTTTAGCGTGTTTACCAAAACACAAAATTGAATACATTGAAGAACCCTGCATTAACCCAAATGATAATCCGCAAATATACCGCCAACTAGGCATTAACTACGCGTTAGATGAATCACTCAACTTGCCTCAATTTGATCTCGATTTAGCCTTACAGCAACCCGGTTTGGGGGCCTTAATCATCAAACCTATGTTATTGGGTTCGCTGGAAAAATTGCAAAGTATGATCAGCCGAGCTCATCTCGAGGGAGTGCGTTGTATATTAAGCTCAAGCTTAGAAGCTGATATGGGCATTAACGACTTACGCTTAGTAAGCCAAGCATTAACCCCTGATGAATCGCCAGGCCTTGGTACATTAAGCGCCTTTACTCAGCCAGTACTGTTAGCAACCTCAGGCTTATCGCCACAACTAAACCATCAGGTATTACAGCAACTCACTCATATTGGCCCAACACGTGATCCGAACAAGGTAGGTTAATAATGATGTCACCTTTGCATCAAGCAGCATTAACAACCCCAGATGCCATTGCGATTGAGACCTCGCATGATGGCGTAAACACCAGCACCAATTCTCATGTTAATTCTCGAATAAACTATGCTCGCTTAAGTGGTTTAGTCCGCCATGTAGTGCAACAGCTGCAATCTCAAGGCGTCAAGCATGGCGACATTGTGGCTTGTGTATCACATAATAATATTGAAATGATTTGCCTATATTGGGCTTGCGTTGATGCGGGATGGATATTTTTACCTCTGTCGCCTCGATTTGCCGATGTACAGATTAATCAGCTTATCAAACGCTTTGCTCTTCAATGGCTCTGGACCGATACCCCAAGCAAAAAAACGACCATTAAGATTAACCATTGGCTCGATATTGATTTACCTCAGAATGTACCTCAAGCAGCCAGCAGTGTTACAAAGATACCAGCGCATCAAGCTTCAAACATTATTCTCACCTCAGGCTCAAGTGGTACACCCAAAGCCGCAATGCATTGTTTAATTAACCATGTGAGCAGCGCCAAAGGGGCCGCAACCTCGATCCCTTTAACAACAACCGATGCTTGGCTATTATCGTTACCACTGTTTCATATTGGTGGGTTAGCCATTATTCATCGTTGTACCCTCGCGGGCGCCTGCATTGTATTGCGAAATCCTTCACAGTCACTGGCCGAACAGCTGCGAGGCAGTTCTATTACCCATGTGTCATTAGTGCCCACCCAAGCAATACAGATACTGCAGCAACAACCTGAAGCATTTAGCCATATTTCCGCGTTACTGTTAGGCGGCGGGGTCATAGAGTCTGCACTGATTGAGGAATTACAACACCTGCACATTAACGCTTACACCAGCTATGGTATGACAGAGATGAGCTCGCAAATCACCACAGCTAAAGCGAATTTATCCGGCCATCATGGTCGCCCTTTACCGTCAAGACAGCTTAGCCTAAAAGAGGGAGTGATTTGGGTTAAAGGTGACTGTTTATTTTTAGGCTATTTAACCGAAAATGGCTTAACACTTCCCGTAGATGAGCAAGGGTGGTTTTGTACCCATGATAAGGGCCAATTAGATTCCGAGGGTCAGCTGAGTATTTTAGGTCGAGTAGATAACATGTTTATTTGTGGTGGTGAAAATATTCATCCAGAACAACTTGAGGCGGTGTTATTAAGCCATCCTAATGTTGCCCAAGCCATTGTATTTCCGATAGACGATGCAACGTTTGGCCACTTACCTGCCGCCATTATTGATTATTGTGCAGTAGACAACAGTCATGGCGTTGATGCAGGGCATATTGCAGCCTTTGATGCTAAAAACATTGAAGTTGAAGCGATTGATATAGACGCCATTAATTTACAGCTGAGTCAGTTAGTTGAGTCAACGCTGGCACGCTTCAAGCGGCCTAGACAGTTTTTTATGTGGCCAAAAGAGGTTATCTCTGGTGGTTTAAAAGTGCCAAGAAAAAGTATTATTAGCGCGATTCTAACTCAGATAGCCGCTTCAAAAAAAGCGCAATAAATGGGGTTATTGATTGCTCAGCGACGATTGAACAACCCTTGCATCGGTCACTTTTGAATAGACTAAATTAAATTAGATTAGATTGGATTAGATTAGAGTAGATTGGAGTAGATTTAATTGACACAGATAAAGCTTCGCAAACAAAACGTCACTTTTTAGTCATAAAAAAACCTGCCGTTGCAGGTTTTAATTTATCAAAATCGAATAGGCTAGATCTTACGCTATACACGATTTAAGTTTGTTCATAGCATTCTTTTCTAACTGCCGAATACGTTCCGCAGAGACTTGGTAAGTCGATGCCAGTTCTTGCAAAGTCACTTTATGATCATCTAACCAACGCGCACGTAATATATGCTGACTACGTTCATCTAAGGTTTTGATTGCTGATAATAAACGTGTTTGAGAATCGGCTTCCCAATTGGCATTTTCAACCTGCGATGCCACATCTGAAGAATGATCTTCTAAGAATAATGCTGGGGCAAAATCTTGATGGTCGTCGTCACTGTCACTGGCTAAATCAAAAGCCGGATCTTGTGCTGCCATGCGAGACTCCATCTCAGTCACGTCAGCTTTAGATACACCCAGATTCTCCGCGACCATAGTCACTTCAGCGTCACTAAACCAACCTAAACGCTTTTTAGACTTCCGGATATTAAAGAATAATTTACGCTGTGCTTTTGTGGTCGCGACTTTCACGATACGCCAGTTTTTCAGTACGTATTCATGAATTTCAGCTTTAATCCAATGTACCGCAAAGGAGACCAAGCGAACACCAACATCAGGATCGAAGCGTTTAACCGCTTTCATCAAGCCAATATTACCTTCTTGAATAAGGTCTGCCTGTGGTAAACCGTATCCAGAGTAGCCTTTCGCAACATGCACAACAAAACGAAGATGCGACATAATTAATTGTTTTGCAGCGTGTAGATCGCCGTTTTCTTGTAAACGCTTGGCGATGCCATACTCTGTATCCGCGTCCAACATGTTAATGCTGGTCACAGACTGGATGTACGCCTCTAGACTGCTAGTGCTGTGTGGAACAGTCAGCGCCATTGATTGCGTTTGATCAGTCATTCGCTCTCCTACTACATTCAAAAATATATTTCAGCTATCTTAATACGATAAGTGAAGCTTCTTGGTTCACAACACAAGAATGCTCACCCTATTTAGCTGATGAACTATCAACTATACGACATCATATGTCAAATAAGGTTCTACTGGATGAACATTTTTACCGCTAGGTAATCACAATGCAAGTGAACAAACGTTCATTATTGGGATTAAGCATTATTATACGCCGGCTATTATGACGGTTCAATGCTACGTAAGTGCTGACGCACAGATAAATACGAACCCAACCAGCCTAAAAATGATGCCAGTAACACCAGTTTAATTAATTCTAAAAATGTTAACGACTCAATGGTTAATTCACTGCCATATAAACCCAATAATTCGGCTAAGGCACTATCGATATACCACACTAACAGGTTGATAATTAGCCAAGCCAAAATGCCACCTATAACGCCATACCAAATCCCGGTATACAAAAAAGGACGTTGAATAAAGGCTTCCGTCGCGCCCACTAACTTCATCACTTCAATTTCAGCTCGACGGTTCATAATCGCAAGACGAATAGTGTTGCCAATCACTAATACCACCGCGAGGATCAGCAAGGCGGCAATCGCCAGCACGGTTTTCTCAAGTAATTTAAGCAATGCTTGCAAACGCTCTAACCATTCAATATCTAAACGACCAAAGCTGACTTCTGGTTCGCGCTCTAATTTTACCAGTAGCTCACGCGCCCCTGCCGGACTCGAGTATTTAACCGAAGGGGTTACGGTAACCACTGCAGGTAAAGGGTTCTCATCTAAGTATGCAAGTGCCTCACCAAAACCTGATAAACGCTGAAACTCTTCTAATGCTTGCTCACGACTAATATACGTCACGGATTCAACTTCTCGGAAGACTTTAATACGCGACAATAAACTTTGAATAGATTGCTCACTGCGGCCTTTATTAATGAATAACGAAATTTCAGCAGCACTGTTCCAAGACTGGGTGATGTTTTCAGCATTTTTAACCAGCACCTGTAATGCGGCCGGTAAACTTAAACTCACGCCCAATACTGCCATGGTCATAATTGATGACACTGGATTACGCCAAAGTTCACCCATACTCGAGGTGCCTTGCTGCACATGACGAATAAAAAACATCACAATACGGCCACTTAAGGGTAATTTACTTTGAGTAATATTCGGTTTTTTACTCATCGTATGTACTCCCCTTCAGAGGCAGAGCTTTCTCCACCGAGCATGCGTCCTTGACGCAGAGTAAAAGTACGATACTTCATTCGCGCAATAAGGCCTAAGTCGTGGGTGGCAATGAGGACACTGGTCCCCGAGTCATTAAAGGCCTCAAATAAACGTAAAATATCCATCGATAATTTAGGGTCTAAGTTACCTGTCGGTTCATCAGCCAATAATAATGGTGGTTTGTTAACAATGGCGCGGGCAATACCCACACGTTGCTGTTCACCACCAGAAAGCATTATCGGCAAATGACGTTCTTTGCCATATAAACCCACCATGTCGAGTGCGCCAGCCACCCGTTTACGAATTTCGCCATGGGTGAAGCCTTCAATCACTAACGGTAAGGCAACATTGTCAAATACGGTTTTATCCATCAGCAAATGATGGTTCTGGAAGATCACCCCAATATTACGGCGTAAATATGGCACATGTTTAGGTCCCACATTGGCAATGTTATGCCCATTAATGGACACCTTACCTGCCGTGGCACGTTCAATTACGGTAATGAGTTTGAGCAAGGTACTTTTACCGGCACCTGAATGGCCGGTTAAAAAGGCCATTTCACCTTGTCGAAGATGAAAATTGACATCCATGAGGGCCTTTTGACCACCAGCATAGATTTTACTGACCTTCTCAAATTGGATCATAAATTATTGGTCCGTTTTATCCTGGCTAAATAATGCTTCAATAAAGTCATTGGCGTTAAAGGTACGCAAATCATCAATTTGCTCACCGACACCGATATGACGGATCGGAATAGTAAACTTATCGGCGATCGCAAAAATGACCCCGCCTTTAGCAGTACCATCTAATTTACTGATGGTAATACCCGTCACGCCAACGGCTTCTTTAAACAACTGTGCTTGGCTAATGGCATTCTGACCCGTGCTGGCATCTAAGGTTAACATGACTTCATGGGGGGAATCTGGGTCGAGTTTTTTCATGACACGCACGACCTTCTTCAACTCTTCCATTAAGTGACTTTTGTTTTGTAAACGCCCCGCGGTATCGGCGATTAATACGTCGACTTTACGCGCTTTAGCGGCTTGTAAGGCATCAAATATGACTGAAGCACTATCAGCGCCGGTATGCTGTGCCACTACCGGAATATTATTGCGCTGCCCCCACACTTGTAACTGTTCAACAGCCGCCGCGCGAAAGGTATCGCCCGCAGCTAACATGACAGATTTACCTTGGCTTTGATACTGTTTAGCCAGCTTACCAATAGTGGTTGTTTTACCAACACCGTTCACTCCGATCATTAAAATAACAAACGGACCGTTGGGATTTTCTGGGACCAAAGGCACTGCAACCGGATCGAGTATTTTTTGCATTTCTTCCCGCATTAAATCATAAAGCGCTTCCGCATCTTTAAGTTGTTTGCGCGAGGCATGCTCGGTCAGGCTTTTAATTAATTTAGTGGTGGTTTCTACGCCCACATCGGCAATTAATAATTGTTCTTCGAGTTCTTCAAATAAGTCATCATTAATTTTTTTACCGCGAAATAAGCCAACAAAGCCCGATCCAACATTCTCGCTAGTGCGCATTAAACCGCGTTTTAAACGCGCAAACATGCCTTCTTTCTTAGGCTTAGCTTGAGGTTCCTCTTGCTCTTCTAATGCGATTGACGCTGTGGGGATATGTTGTTCGGCTAACTGCAGTTGCTCTGCTGCTAATTGTTCTGTCGCAAGACGATCCGCTTCAATGCGAGCAAGTTCTGTCGCTTGAGCTTGTTGCTCTGTTGCCAGCTTTTCGGCTGTTAATTGTTCTGCCGCAAAACGTTCCGCTTCAATACGAGCAAGTTCTGCCGCTTGAGCTTGTTGCTCTGCTGCCAGCTTTTCGGCGGCTAATTGTTCTGCCGCAAGACGTTCCGCTTCAATGCGAGCAAGCTCTGCCGCTTGAACTTGTTGCTCTGCTGCCAGCTTTTCGGCTGTTAATTGTTCTGCCGCAAGACGTTCCGCTTCAATGCGAGCAAGTTCTACCACTTGAGCTTGTTGCTCTGCTGCCAGCTGTTGTGCGACTAATACTTCAGCGGCTAACGTTTCCGCTGCAATATGCTCGACATCGACACGGGCTTGTTCTGCACGTTCATTTTCAAGACGCTCGGCTTCTAAGCGCGCAACGTCATCCGCTTGCTTTTGCGGCTCAGCTTGTTGGGTTTGATCTTTAGCCTCTGTTGCAACGTCATGCTCCGCATCAACGTGTTGTTCTTCAACTTCAGGGGCGGGCTTATCTTTACGAAACCAGGAAAAAAAACCTTTCTTTGCCATGTTTGCTACCAGTTTTATATGCTTAAAAATTCAGTTGAAACCGTTTGTTGCATCTCTCACCAGTAAAATGATCAATACTCACATTTAATCACAAGTTTGATATAAAATAACGACGGTTCAGATTGTGGCATAGTCTACCACTTTCTTTTTTCTTTGTTCAGGCAAAATCACGAGGATGAGATGGCTAAAAAAAATACCAGCAGCGGTCAGGTGCGGATTATTTCAGGTCAATGGCGATCTCGTAAGTTACCGATCCATGATCTTGAAGGTTTACGCCCAACAACTGATCGCGTACGGGAGACCTTATTTAATTGGCTTGCAACCGATATTCGTGGTGCCAGAGTGCTCGATTGTTTTGCTGGCAGTGGTGCATTATGCCTTGAAGCATTATCGCGTTATGCCAGCTTTGCCAAAATGATTGAACTGCAAAAAAATGCGGCCAACCAACTTAAGCAAAACCTCGCTACGCTGCAGTGTCATAACGCTGAAGTGATTAATGCTGACAGTTTACAAATCCTTGCACAAGGCACGACTGAAGGATTTGATGTGGTTTTTATCGATCCCCCTTTTCGCAAAGCATTAGCCATTAAGACCATTGAGCTATTGGCGGCACATCATTGGTTAAATAATCATGCGTTAATTTATGTTGAAACAGAATCAGAGTTAACAATCTGTAATGTCCCAGCTAATTGGATCCCCTTAAAAGAAAAATTTGCTGGACAAGTATGCTACCGCTTGTATCAATATCAACAAGCTGGATCACTTAATGCAGAGGCCAATGAAAGTGTCCAAGATTAAACAAGGTTCCATAATAAAACAAAAACACTTGATCACAGATATCGTGTTAATCGGTAAAACCGCCACATTATCGATGTGGATGTTATTTGCTTATAGCTGTGTCATCCCTTTTGACTCAGGCGCGACGGCACTACTGCTGGCCGTGGCAAGCATCACAGCCTTAATGCACACCTTGCTACTTTTGCTTGTGTTAGCGCGTAAACCCTTAAGGTTTCGCCACCAATATAGGGCCATCCTATGCTGGGGTGTTTTCGGCTTACTCTCCCCTACAGAGCCGGCCACAACAGGCAATCTTTAACAGATCATCTCTACCAGACAATTCGTAAAAGGCAATCCCTAAAAGGTAATCCCTAAAAAACAGTGATAAAAAAACCCACTTCGATGAGTGGGTTTTTTTGCCTATAAACTAAAACTAGCTTTTAGGGTAAGGATGCGCGACGCCTTTATGACAATCGACACAGGTCTTTCTAGATTCAGGTGCTTTTTTAAAGTTCATACTGTGCATTCTTACTGCCATTTTCTTCATCGTATCGGGTTGATCTTCATAAATACGAGTATGGCAATGCTGACAGTTAGCAGAATCATTGCTGCGGAAGTATTCTAAGGCAAGATCCGCTTGTTCTTTACGGTTCTCATCTAACCATTCTTGAGTCATAAAACCATCGATGGTCATTAAACCAATCAAATCTTTAGACACAACGATTTTCTTCAGTAAATAAGCAAATGGTCCATGAGGTAAGTGACAATCTTGACATTGCACGGTAATACCCGCACTACCGCCACCATGAGCTGACGCCATAACTTCATCTCTTAACGAATGGTCTCGGTGACATGTCATACAAAAAGCATCACTACTTGTCGCATGCAAAGTCTGTTGTGTTGCAAAATAGCCGACTACCCCAACAATTACACCCACCACAATAAGGGCAATAATTGAGTACTTCGCGCTTGGTTTAAATAGTGCACGCCAGTTCATTGTTCAATCTCCGTAATAGCAAAAAATGGAATTCTAATATTTATTTGTCTAGTTTAGGATTTTTAGAAATTAGAAAATTGATTTTAGTCGCTATTTTGATGATTGCTTATCGAAAATATATCGAAAATGCGAGCTAGATCGCTACTTTAGTTTGTGCTGCATCAAAAAAGGAGCCGATTGACCCCTGTAGGAACTTACTTGCTAGAAAGTGGATCAAATGCAATGGCTGTAACTTGATAGCTAAACG
Source organism: Shewanella sp. CAL98-MNA-CIBAN-0140 (assembly GCF_040309905.1). Lineage (NCBI taxonomy): Bacteria > Pseudomonadati > Pseudomonadota > Gammaproteobacteria > Alteromonadales > Shewanellaceae > Shewanella > Shewanella sp. CAL98-MNA-CIBAN-0140. The sequence continues at coordinate 63,172 of NZ_JBEOPI010000021.1, read as the reverse complement.
TGCATCAAATGTAATGGTAAAAATTATCTTGTCAGTAACATCAGCCTATATCCTAAGCTGACCATGACAAAAAATGCTGGTTTTAGGTTTATGCGCCAAAGGCTGCAATTACATACAGCCTTTAGCTCCATTAACCTTTAGCGCTAATGCTTAATGATGACTGTGTTTTGACTCCGTTGCAGGCTGATCATTTTTAGCCAATAACTTCATACTGGTAATGCAAGTGCGGCTGTTTTCATCCGTTGATATGACTTCTTTAGCTTCTCGGTATACGCCATTTTTGTCACCATGATGAAAAGTGAACGCTAACTTGCGATCCCTAGGGACCCAAAAATCAATAAACCCGTCGGGTTGAGTGGTGACCATTTGATTGAGAATTTCCTCTCCGGTGGCGACATCAATAGCCGACATATGCATTTTTTCGCCGACCAATTCACCAGTACATCCCGTTGGAACATGGTTGGTGCACGGGTGAGTTTGACTTAAGAAAGGGGCAATAGATAAGAAGAATTGATCTTGTGGAATAGCAACCGATGCAGAGCTGCCATTAGCAAATGAAGCCGTGATCTTATTGGGTAGCACTTTAACAACAATACCTTGATCATTTCTATATAATGAATTTGCGGTTAATACTGCTTCTTTATAATTTAATTGTTCAAAATGTTGTGCGTCCATAGGCTCTTGTGCTTGAACAAGGGTGCTAGCACCAAGCATGATGAAGCTGCTGATCAATAATTTTTTAAACATAATAGTACCTTTATACGTCATAGTTCGGGACATTGAGTGTTGAAATACACTCAGCATCCTCCCAAAAAAAGAGCTGTGTTGATTGTGAAATACGGTGTTTTTTTGGAATAAACGATTAAGGCGGTGGGGACTGATCAATTAACATAACGGAGGTGAAATTAAGCAGCGGAGTTGGGGTAAACTCCATCGCGACTTTATCGAAAGTAAATCCTATCGGCATCAATGCACAGGGCGCGCTATGCCAAATATCACAATGGCTGCATTTGTCGCAATTGTGTTTATCTGACGGTTCACATGGAGAAATAGCTTGAACCGTGGATTGCTGAGATAACGGCATTGAATCTGCTATAAATGCTTCGTTATCATGGCAATTGCAGGTACCGGCGCCGGTTTCATCAGATGTTGAAGCATGGCCCATGTGAGTCGATAACTGTTTTGCCGTCGACATGGAGACTTGGCTGTTTTCATGACAAGCAAGTGTACTATTCATCGCCATACTTGAGGACGTTAATCCTTGTAAGATGAGGGCAAACACTACCAGCAATGTTGTGGTTAGTTTCATGAATTCAACCGAGTGGATAATGACCTTTAGCCTATCATTGACCTCACTCGTGACTAAGATAAATTGCTTAAAACTATGAGTCACTTAACAGTTAATAACATTTTGATGGCCATTTATCGCCATTGGTTCCCTCGTAAACAAGGTTACAAACAAACTAATAATAACAATAATAAGGCTCATTTTAATGCATAAAACCGCAAGAACAGTTCATAAATGGCTGATGCTATTACTCGGACTGCAGTTTGTTATTTGGCCAGTGACGGGGGCATACATGGTGTTTATGCATATTGACTATATCCATGGGGATCCGCTAATAACTAACCCTCAGATAAAAATCAATCCCGATAAACTGCAGTACTCGTTGGCACAACTGTTACAGACTTACCCTCATGCTGAGCAAATCAGTGTGGGTAAGCTGATGGAGCAAGACGTATACCGTTTTTCAATCCCAAGCCAAACAGCGACTCAGCAGGTATTATTAAGCGCACAAACCGGTGAGCGTTTATCGCCACTAAATCAAACGACGGCCATTGCATTAGCCCAATATTATTACGCAGGTAATGAGCCTATCGATGAGGTGAGCTTACTGACCGACAATCCACCTTTTGAGCTGAGTGATCGACATTTACCCGCTTGGCGGATTAATTTCGAGCATTTCTCCGCACCATCAATTTATATCTCTGCCGACAGTGGACTTATCGTCGGTAAACGTCATGCCTTTTGGCGGATATTTGACTGGATGTTTCGCTTTCATGTGATGGATTATGGCGATGCTGAAGAGGTCGATAACCTGTTGTTATTTTGGATAGCATTGTTATCGACATTCGCCACTATTAGCGGGCTAGTATTAACTTACTTCAGGGTATTTGGGCGCAAAAGCAAACGTAAGCCCATGTATAGTAAGCGTAAAAATATATTTAAAAAACGCAATCACAGTGGAGCAGCCTAATGTTTTGGATCAGAAAACTGCATAAATGGGCATCGGTCATTGTGGGCATTCAATTACTGCTTTGGTTAATCAGCGGGCTGTATTTTAATCTTATGGATCACAATAAAGCCCAAGGCCTTAGTTACCGAAGCGATGCTCACGCCGTGGTGGCGGTAGACACTCATCGTTTGGTTGAACCTAAAATGGTTTTAGGTGCCTTTAAACCAAGCGTGTCACTCAACTTGATTACTTTATTAGATAAACCTTACTACTTATTAACCCATGAAAAAGGCTTATATAAACATCTTCGCCATGACTACACCTTGATTAATGCTTATCAGGGTAAACCGGTATTGATTGACGTCGAATTTGCGCAACGACTGGCCAAAGAATCCTATTCTGGCGAGGCTCAAATCAGTTCGACACATCTACTGATCCCGCCATTGGACGACTTTCCTAAACAGCAAAATGACACTTGGCAGATAAACTTTGCCGATGACATTGCCACCAGCGTTTATATTGAAGCCCAATCGGGCCGACTTGTCGGTCACAGTGATGAGCACAAACGTTTAGCCGAAGTGTTTTTTATGCTCCACTTTATGGATTACTTTAATGAAGGCGGTTTTAATAATATTCCTATTAAGATCTTTGCGTTTATCACCTTATGGTTAACCTTTAGCGGATTTATTTGGGTAATCGACATGTTGAAGCGCCACAAATACCGGCCTAAGTGGAAACCAAAATCAGCATTGTCTAAACGTGAAACCACGCTAAATTAATGAAATGGAATGTGTATCACACGATACCGACTATAAAGCGCTACCATTATGTTAAATAAAATGGGTATGATTGCTTGAAATATTTTTACTGATATAAAGGTCTGTTAAATTAGACCCTACAAACGACTTGGTTAAGGTTAAATGAGAGCAACGCTGTCAAACTATTGGATCATTGCAATGACTTTGCTGGCACTTGTCGGACAGGGGTTGCTGACTAATGACAGTTTTATGGTGCCAATGGCCCATGCAAAAATGGCTCAACAGACTGCGCCTTCAGATAGGCATGCTCACGATGATCTTGCTCAGCAGAGCATGTCGGTAAAAACCGACCGGGCAACCAACACCACAGCCGCAATGCCTCAAAAGGCAACGAAAAACTGTCATGATAATATGGTCAATGATGTGAATGACCCCATTAGCGCATCGGCACCGCAAACCAGCTGTTGTGATGGTTCGGGCTTTTGCAGTCTTGATTGCCATCATTGTTTGACCATTTCACTGGTAGCTAACCTTATTGACATTCAATTGCCGATGGCCAGCACCCCAATCCATTCGACATCAATTACCATGGTTGTTAACCGTGTTTCAATCGCTTTCCCTCCCGCGTTTCGCCCACCTATCGCTTAATTCAATTGATGATTTTTGTGCATTGAGCACATCCAATATAATTATTTTTTAGTATTTATTATCATGATTATTATCATGAATATCGAGGTTGTTATGAAAAAATTCTCCTTTTCTAGTGTGCTGTTAGGCGCGTTGATTGCCGTTATGCTCCCCGTCGCTCTGACATCACCAGTGGTTTATGGCGCAGAGCACGATCATGCCCAACATCAGTCAGCGACCAGTAAAACCTATACTTGCCCGATGCACCCTCAAGAAACCAGCGATAAAGAGGGACGTTGCCCCATCTGCAATATGTTTTTGGTCGTCAAAGATGAGCAACAAGAGTCTATCGTTGACGACAGCCAACATCATTCAGCAGCGGCCAGTAAAACCTATACTTGCCCGATGCACCCTCAAGAGACCAGCGATAAAGAGGGACGTTGTTCCATCTGCAATATGTTTTTAGTCGTCAAAGATGAGCAACAAGAGTCCATCACTAACGACAGCCAACATCATTCAGCGGTCAGTAAAACCTATACTTGCCCGATGCACCCTCAAGAAACCAGCGATAAAGAGGGACGTTGTCCCATCTGTAATATGTTTTTAGTCGTCAAAGATGAGCAAGACGAATTTACCGCTGACGACAGCCAACATCATTCAGCGGTCAGTAAAACCTATACTTGCCCGATGCACCCAGAAGAAACCAGCGATAAAGAGGGACGTTGTTCCATCTGTAATATGTTTTTAGTCGTCAAAGATGAGCAACAAGAGTCCAGCGCTGACGACATTCAACATTCAATGGCTAACATGTAAAGTGCTATTGCAATAGAACAAAGCCTAGCAGGCAAGATCAATTGATCCTTCTGTGCATCGAGCACATTCAATATTATTGTTTTTAGCGTTTTCATCATGGCTATCATGGTGAATATCGAGGTTGTTATGAAGAAATTCCCATTTTCTAGTGTGCTATTAGGCGCGATTGTTTGGGTAATGATCCCCGCAGCGCTCACATCACCAGTCGCTTATGGCGCAGAGCACGATCATGCCCAGCATCAGTCGCAAGCCAGCAAAACCTATACTTGCCCGATGCACCCTGAAGTGATCAGTGATAAAGAGGGAAGTTGTCCCATCTGTAATATGTTTCTCGTCGTCAAAGAGGATCAAGATGAGTCCAGCGTTGACGACACTCAACATCCAATGGCTAACATCAAAAGTGTCAGTCAGACAAACAAAAGCCAAGCAGACAAGGTGTTTGAGCAACCTAAGTCCGCATTACTGCCCACGGCAAATAACAAGGACAACGCTAAGGTAAAGTATGTCTGCCCAATGCATTCGCATGTGGTGTCCGATGCGCCTAGCACCTGCCCTATTTGCGGCATGAACCTTGAGAAAGTGACGGTGGCCGATGCCACCCAGAAAATCGGCAGTGCTGAGCCTAGCGGGGTGCAACCATCAATGGCTAACATGAAAAGTGTCAGTCAGACAAACAAAAGCCAAGCAGACAAGGTATTTGAACAACCTAAGCCCGCATTACTGCCCACGGCAAATAACAAGGACAGCACTAATGTAAAATATGTCTGCCCAATGCATTCGCATGTGGTGTCCGATGCGCCTGGCACCTGCCCTATTTGCGGCATGAACCTTGAGAAAGTGACGGTGACCGATGCCAGCAAAGAAATTGTGGTTGGCGTGTCTGGCGGTATGCAACAGGCACTGGGGATGCGAAGTCAGGTGGTTGAAAGAACCAGTTTATCTAGCCAAGTAAATACCATAGGCACAGTGCAATATAACGAAAATGCTATTGGCCATGTGCATACTCGTGCAACCGGATGGATAGAAACGCTTAAGGTGAATGACGTGGGACAAGAGATAAAAAAGGGCCAACTATTATATGAGCTTTACTCGCCCGAGCTAGTCAATGCCCAAGACGATTATTCCCAAGCACAAGACTACCTTAAACAAGATAACGAGCGTGGCAGTAGTTTATTGCTTAAAGCTCGTAAACGCTTAGCACTATTAGGTGTCGATAGCACGGTGATTAATCGCTTAGAAAAAACCGGTGAAACCATTTTTAAAGTGCCTTTTTATGCCCAGCAAGATGGCTTTATCAGTAAGTTAACGATCCGTCCCGGTATGTATATCCAGCCAGGCGATACCTTGTTTGAAATCGTTAACTTAGACAGTGTATGGGTCATTGCAGATGTATTTGAAAACGAGCAAAGTTGGCTACAAAAAGGCCGCAAAGTCACTGTCAGCGCAGCAGCGCTGGGACTGTTTGATATTGACTCGACGATTGACTATATCTACCCCGAATTAGATCCCGTCACCCGGGCTATGCAGGTACGGATCAAACTCAATAATCTTAACGACAAGCTCAGACCTGGCAGCTTAGTGGATGTCACCTTATTTGGCCTTCCTAAGGATAATGTGCTCACCGTCCCAACAGAGGCGCTCATTCTTACTGGCCGCGAGAACCGTATTGTGGTGCAACGCAGTGATACTAGCTTTGCTTCAGTGCCGGTAAAAATTGGCATGATAGCAGACGGTAAGGCCGAAATTTTAGACGGGCTGAATGAGCATGACAAAGTGGTCATATCTGGACAGTTTTTACTAGACTCAGAAGCCAGTATTCAAGGCAGTTTACAGCGTTTAACGAGTAATGATTCAACCACCCAAGATTCAACCCAAGATTCAACCACCACCGATGCTCACCAGCACTAAGGAGCACGCCAATGTTAGCAAAAATTATCAGTGCTTCAATAAAGCAACGCGTCATGGTGTTGATACTCACGGCCGTTATCGCGTTAGTGGGTTATCAAGCCATGCGCATGACACCTCTGGATGCGCTACCTGACTTATCAGATGTACAAGTCATTGTTAAAACCTCATACCCAGGCCAAGCTCCACAATTAGTTGAAGATCAAATTACCTACCCATTGTCATCGGCTATGCTTGCCGTGCCGGGTGCCAAAACGGTTCGCGGGTTCTCCATGTTTGGCGATTCATTCGTCTATGTCATTTTTGAAGATGGCACCGATATTTATTGGGCACGTTCACGAGTATTAGAATACTTATCACAAACCCAAGATCAACTGCCTGCTGGCGTCACGCCAAGCATTGGGCCAGATGCATCTGGTGTAGGTTGGATTTTCCAATACGCCTTAGTCGATCGCAACGGACAGTATGATTTAGCCCAATTACGTTCATTACAAGATTGGTTTTTAAAGCTTGAATTACAAAGTGTTGCAGGAGTATCAGAAGTTGCCACCGTTGGTGGCATGGAACAAACTTATCAAGTGGTTGTCGACCCGCATAAGTTGGCCCTGTATCAAATCGATTTAATGACCATTAAAAACGCCTTAGATGTCTCCAATAGCTCAACTGGTGGCTCGGTCATTGAAATGGCCGAAGCAGAATATATGATCACCTCAAGTGGTTATCGCCAAACCATTGCCGACTTTGCTGAAATCCCCTTAGGCATTTTGTCTGAAAACGGCACGCCGGTATTAATGAAAGACGTGGCCCAATTAAGAACCGGCCCGGCAGCGCGGCGCGGCATTGCAGAGCTAGATGGTAAAGGCGAAGTCGTCGGCGGTATTGTAGTGATGCGCTATGGTGAAAATGCGCTTGAAACCATTAATAATGTGAAGAAAAAACTCGAGCAAATCAGTAATGGACTCCCTGATGGTGTTGAGTTAGTCACCACTTATGACCGCTCAGAGTTAATCTTGCGCTCAGTCGATAACCTTACCCATAAAGTGCTTGAAGAAATGTTGGTAGTCGGACTCATATGCCTACTGTTTTTACTGCATGCCCGCTCAACCTTAGTGGCGATTATCACCTTACCTATTTCAATTTTAGTCAGTTTTATCGCCATGAATATCATTGGGGTCAATGCCAATATTATGAGTTTAGGCGGGATTGCCATTGCCATTGGTGCCGTGGTTGACGCGTCGATTGTGATGGTCGAAAACACCCATAAACATTTAGAACATTATCGTCAAAAACACGGTAAGGCTCCTGAGGGAGAAGATCACTGGCAACTGGTCAAAGAAGCCTCAATTGAGGTCGGCCCAGCGTTATTCTTCAGTTTGCTTATCATCACCTTAAGCTTTACGCCGGTATTTGCCCTTGAAGCGCAAGAAGGACGTTTATTTCATCCACTAGCCTTTACTAAAACCTTCGCCATGGCCGCATCGGCAATCTTAGCGATCACTTTAATTCCAGTATTAATGGGTTATTTTGTCCGCGGAAAAATCCCTGATGAACGTAAGAATCCTATCAGTCGAGTATTAATTGCCATATATCAGCCATTACTTAAATGGGTACTGCATTTCCCTAAAATCACCATTGGATTGGCGATTATGGTCCTATTCAGTGCTTACTACCCATTAAGCCAAATGGGCTCAGAGTTTATGCCCACCTTAGAAGAAGGTGATCTACTCTATATGCCGACCACCCTGCCTGGTGTCAGCGCAGGCAAAGCTGCAGAAATATTGCAGCAAACAGACCGTCTGATAAAAACCGTTCCCGAAGTCAAAAGGGTATTTGGCAAAGTAGGCCGCGCAATGACCGCGACCGATCCCGCGCCGCTAACCATGCTCGAAACTACCATTATGCTCAAACCCACAACTGAATGGCGTGATGGCGTAACCTTAGAAAGCATTATTGAAGAACTACAACAAACCGTGCGTATTCCAGGGATGACCAATGCTTGGGTGCAACCGATTAAAACGCGCATCGATATGCTGTCTACCGGTGTTAGAACGCCTGTTGGCATAAAAATATCGGGATCGAATGTTGAAGAACTGCAACGGATTGGCGCTGAAATAGAAGCGGTAGTGAGCAAATTACCTGGAACAGTATCGGCATTCTCACAACGCAGTAGCGGCGGTCGTTATATTGATATAACCCCGGATCTTAAAAATGCCGCACGTTATGGCATGACCTTAAAAGACATTCAAGATGTGGTGCAAATAGCCATTGGCGGTATGACAATTGGTGAGTCGATCCAAGGTCAAGAGCGCTATCCCATCAATATTCGTTACCCGCGTGAGTTACGTGACAATATTGAGAAGCTCAGAAATTTACCTGTGCTGACTAAAACGGGTAAGTACTTACCGTTAAGTTATTTAGCCGAACTCAAAATCATTGATGGCGCCCCTATGTTAGCCAGTGAAAATGGTCGCCTTATCTCGTGGGTGTTTGTCGATCTAAAAGACATTTCTATCGGCGAATATATTATTGAAGCTGAAAAGGCACTAAAAAAACAAATCACTCTACCTGCGCGCTACAACTATAGCTTTGCTGGACAGTACGAGTACATGCAACGGGTTGACGCTAAAATGAAAATGGTGATCCCATTAATGATTGCGGTGATTTTTATGCTACTGATGATGACGTTCAATTCAGTAACACAAGCATCTGTGATCATGCTAAGTTTGCCTTTTTCATTGGTGGGTAGTGCATGGCTGCTCTATGGGCTGGACTATAATTTTTCAGTTGCGGTATCGGTCGGTATGATTGCCTTAGCCGGGGTCGCCGCCGAATTTGGCGTGGTCATGCAGGTCTATCTCAATAATAGTATTAAGGCCTATAAGCAAGCCGACAACTACCACAGTAAAGCGGATTTAACCGCCGCATTACTCGACGGTGCAGTAATGCGAATTCGGCCTAAAGCCATGACAGTCGCCACCATCTTTTTTGGTTTACTGCCGATAATGTGGGGTAGTGGTACGGGTAATGAAGTCATGCAAAAAATTGCCGCACCTATGGTGGGCGGCATGGTAACAGCGCCGCTATTGTCGCTATTTGTTATCCCGGCGATTTACTTGCTTATTTACGGCCGCACATTACCTAAGCAATAACGACAAACGTTAACGCTAAATACATTCACCCTAGAAACAACAATCCTCAAGTCACTCGGTGACTTGAGGATTATTTTTATGAGCGTTTATACTCATCTTATTGGTACTTACTAAATGGTTTTGATTTAGTTAACCTCTACTCAGGTTAAAAGATGGGGGTTATTGACGTTTAAGTGACTCATTTAACTGATCGACTTGATCTTGCTGCTTTTTACGGCAGGTGGCAATATCGTCTGGGTGACCATACTTGCAAGGATCGCTTGCCAGAATGGCTCTAGGAAGATTAATCACCATATAGTCAGTGTCATTTTTATTGTCATCCCCATTGCCAGCCTTACCAATACGGATTGGATTTGTTCCACTACAAGCCGTTAGCAGCACTAAACTCGATAACAATGTTAATTGAATTATCAGCTGCTTCATTGTTGTAATATCCCTTGTTTTTCACGTGCGAGAATTACCATCCGAAACATACCCCATGCCATAATGACAGCACCAGTAACCAACATAATATTGATGAGTACAGGGTTGGCTAACATAGGTAAAAAGTCTTGGTTAAATCCGGCAAATATTCCGTAAAGTCCTAGGCCAAATAGTAATGTACCGGGAACATCGGTAATGGCCACTATCAGCATACTGCGGTTAATTCGTGCTAATGCGGCTTGAGTTGTTTCTTGGGTCATAGACTCATCCTTGGGTTTTATTCATCCTTTAAAGCCACTCGCAATGACATAGTTTTTTGCTTCAAGTTCCAATTCTGACCTTTATTATCCGTGATTATGTTGTGGGATCCAATAAAGTTATAATTGAGAAAAATCCACCTTGTGGATCAGTAAGAACAGAGAAACGACCTACATCAGGAATATCGGTCGCAGGCACACAGATGGTAGCTCCTAGACTTTTGGCTTTTGCAACTGAAGCATCGCAATCGTCGACAGCAAAATAATTCATCCAATGCGCAGGAGCATCGCCCCATTCTTCAGTCATTTCCAACATGCCACCAATGGCTTGCTCGCCGACATACAATTGCGTGTATTCAAACTCAGCCATGTCAGCTAGCTTGGTTTGGTAGCCTAATACATGGCTATAAAACTGTTTCGCGCCAGCGGTATCACGACAAGCAAGCTCAACCCAACATAGGGTATTTGATTCTTGCGATCGCTTGATGCCAATATGGTCTTGGCCTTGCCACAATGCAAAACGACAGCCTTCTGGATCTGTGCATAGCGCCATTCGACCAGCATCTGCGACAGAATGAGGCCCCGCAATAATCTCACCTCCAGCTTGAATCACAGCCATAGAGGTAGCATCGACATCATCGACCGCAAAATAAATTGTCCAATGAGTAGGTAATGCCTCCATTTCTGCCGGCATTGGGTACATTGCCGCAATATCATCACCGTCTATTTGCAGCATAGTATAATGCCCTTCTGGCATGGGCATATCATCGGCTTCCCAGCCAAATAATGCCTGATAAAATGCTTTACCTGCCGCCCAATCATGAGTCGCTAGTTCAATCCAGCAAGGTTGTCCTTGTTGATACTCTTGTACCTGCATTATCATCATCCTCTATAAAAAATAGTTGCTTTTATATGGCCAACATGAAACGTGTCTCATAAGTTAAGTCGATATCAGCAGAAAAGCAAAAAGCCTTCAAACGAAGGCTTTTTTGAACAATTATAATTCTATGTAACAAGTTAAGATTATTTAAATACCGGTAAGATATCCGCCATTGCCAGTAAGTGACATGTTGCTGTGATCATCCCAAACAACACCACCAGTACAATCAGCGGAGTCCCACCTGGCACCTTAAAACCGTCGGCATTGGGATATTGTTGCCTCACTTTATAAGCCAACAAAGCGGGTACAATAACGGCCCATATGGTGGCCGCAAGCGCAGCAAATCCAATCGCTAAAATAAATCCATTCGGAAATAATAAACCCAGTATTGTCGGCGGTATAAACGTAACCGCGGCCGTTTTAATCCGTCCGGTGCGTGAATCATCAAAATTAAAGAGATCGGCAAGGTAGTCAAACAGCCCGAGTGTCACCCCTAAAAATGATGATGCAACGGCAAGATTGGCAAACAGGGTTAACATGTTATCAAGCCATTGGCTGGCAATCACCCCCGACAAGGCCGCGACTAACACCCCGATATTGCCCCCTTGCGCAATAATATCGGCAAACTGGCTGCGTTGAATATTGCCCATTGTCGCCACTAACCAACACACATAAATAACCAATGCGATACTGGTTCCAGTAACGATGGCTTTCACAATCGTATTGGCATCTTTACCGTAATACTTTACTAAGCTCGGCACGTTACCGTGATAACCAAAACTGGCCAACCCAAAAGGAATAGCAGCGAGTAAATAAGGCAGATAACGCGACTCACCATCGGGTGACGCCAATTTCACCGTGTCAATGTCGATTAATAAATTACCGATAGCCAAGAAGAAAGTGATCATCATACCACCGAGCATGATGGTGGTGATCCGATCGACCGCTTTAGTACTGATAAACACCACAAGTGCCAAGACAATAGCAAAAACCAAACCCGCCACGCTCTGAGGCAAACTAACACCCAGAGCCGATAAGCTGTGATTAACAATCGACCCGCCACCACTGATATAAGCATAGGTTAAAATATACAACACAAAGGCAATAGATACGCCGTTAATCACCCGCCAAAACTGCCCTAGAGTTACGCGGGTTAAGGTGTCAAAACTATCGCCAGGTTCAAAATGCAAATTGGCTTCTAATAACAGCAAACCCGACATTAACATGCAAAACCATACACCTAACAACATGGCTAATGAATAACCAAACCACATTCCTGCACTAACGACCGGCAAGGAAAACATGCCCGCACCGACTGTGGTCCCAGCAATAATCATCGCCCCACCCAATACTGACTTACCGCTAGCTCGATGCTTTGCTGCATTCATGTGGTTGGCCATTATTGTCCGTGCTCCGCTGCCACACTATCAACAATGGTTTGTCTTACTGAAGAACTGAGTAATTTATTGGCATTATCTCGAATTCTTATCACTTCAGAACGATTCTCGACACTGCATAAATATCCCAATTCTTTTAGTTTCACGCTCAAGGTGTTATACAACTTTTTATCATAAAATTCTGGTGCGGTAATGCCATGTAGAGCCCCTAAACGTTGGGCTAACATATGACTATCGGTTTCCAATCCTGAACGCTCAAGCTCCGGATTTATCGCCAGTAAATTAAAGATAATGGCATAGCGTTGCAACGTCTCATTGATGGTTTCAGCAAGCAGTAACACTTGAGTAATATGGTGAAGCGTGATCACCAACTGATCGCTACCGCTCAACAGACCTTGTTCAACCATAAAGTCTAAAATGCAATCTACATGTTTAGGAACATCATCAATACCCATAAAAAGTTCAGCTTTAAGTAATGGGTAAAAATCCATCACTATGGCATGGATTCGGGTGCGATCGCACACATCATAGTGCACTAAACAACTGGCGATGAGTGAAGGTAATGCCATTAAATGAATAATATTATTACGGTAATAACTCATGGTAATAGCAACTTTTTCATCAACCGAAATTATCTCGCCAATAAGGTCCTTAGTACTGACAAACTTATTTAACGACAGACAATGATCAACAATTGACTTGCCATTACCCTCTGCAACGGATGCGTAATGGGTATAAGGCACTGTGTTAAGTAATGCTAAATACAAATCAAGCTGACGTTCTAACTGGCTTCTTTCTAATGCATTTTGCTCTGATGCCAATAACACTAAACTGGTCAATGTCACCGAGCTGGCCGCAGCAGCGCCGTTGATATTGGTCATTACACGATTGGCTAGTAAGTTGACCGATGGGGTAAACCATGATGGTTTCTGATCAGGATCGTTCGCAATCTCTTTACGCCATTCTGGCGCCTGCTCGTTTAAGAAATGTTGTAAATTAATCGGCTCACCAAAGTTCACATAACCTTGGCCAAAATTGCCTAATTTACGCAGAGCCCCAAATAACTGCCAAACAGATTCTTTTTTCTTTTTCTTACCGCTTAATTCTTTATGGTAAGTGGCCACTTCCATCACATGGTCATAACCTAAATACACAGGCACTAAGGTCACAGGGCGTTCAATGCCACGTAACACACTATTAATAGTCATCGCTAACATACCGGTTTTAGGCGCTAGCAAACGCCCGGTACGAGAACGACCACCTTCAGTGAAATACTCGACCGAATAGCCCTTAGCAAATAACTGATCTAAGTATTCACGAAATACTGCGGTATAGAGTTTTTTTCCATTAAAACTACGACGGATAAAGAATGCTCCGCCACGACGGAACATAGGCCCAGCAGGCCAAAAGTTAAGATTAATACCGGCAGCAATGTGCGGTGGAACCATACCCTGATAATACAAAATATATGACAACAGTAAGTAATCCATATGACTACGATGACAAGGCACATAGACAATTTCATGGCCGTCATGATGTAACTGCCTTATCTGTTCTGCACCTTTGATATTGATACCACTGTATAATTTGTTCCATAACCAAGTGAGGAAGCGCTCGGCAATGCGCACAAAACTATCAGAATAGTCAGCGGCAATTTCATCAAGGTATTCAATGGCGGTTTCACGGGCTTTCTCGACAGATACTTTTTTGTTTACCGACTCTTCTTCAATGGCTTTCTTGATTGCATCAGATTTAAGTAACGACGCAAAAAGCACTTGCCGATTCGGTAATTGCTGCCCTGTCATCACTTTGCGTTGACGGCGGAAATGCACTCGCGCAACACGGATTAATTTGTGAGCAATTCTTTTATCGGTACCGTGTTCATCAGCCATAAGACGAAGCGATAATGCATTAGAAAACTGTACAAAATTGTGGCGACCTAGAAACAAAATCATTAGCCATTTTCGCAGCCAGGTCGGGTTTTCCCTTTCAAAAAAAGCCGCTTTCATGCTGTCATCTTCTTTACCCGGTGTGCGACCCCAATAAAGGCTCACAGGCACCAACTGAATATCTAACTCAGGACATTGACGATGAAGCGCTAACAGACTGGTAAAACTATTAATAAATTTTTCACCGCTTTCGCGTTTACCAAAAAGCGGTTTGCGGCCTTCAAGACAAACGATGCGTGATACTTTGAGGCCATCCAATTGCAGTGGCTCATATGGACTGGGCATACCAAAGCTCTCAGTGATTTCGCTTAATGCAGCGGCATCACTGATTGATTCTGTTTTCATAACATAAATCAGAGGTTTAGATGGATCTAAATTAAGATCGTCAAAAGGATCATGTGGCACAACAACCGTGAGTACCATCGATTTTTGAATCCATTTTAACGCTCGTAAAAATATTGAATCTGGTTTTGACATGGTTATTTTCGCAACATAAGCCACTGTAATATTGTCGTATAGGATACCAGAAACCAGCCTGCTTACACTATCAGACCGATTTATCTTTACGCTTGAGTTCTCACTATCAGAAATAACATCAGACAATCAATACACAATAACTAATAGAAACAGGTTGTTGAATGATACTTGACCAACAATATTCAAAAAAGAGTTGGTTAATACTTGCACGAACAAAAACACTGTGTATAATGACAGTCACTGTATAAAAAGACAGGAACCATCATGAGACCGTTAACGCCGCGCCAAGCAGAAATTTTAGACTTAATTAAAAACAATATCACCGAAACAGGTATGCCACCCACTCGTGCTGAAATTGCGAGTCGTCTTGGCTTTAAAAGTGCTAATGCCGCCGAAGAGCATTTAAAAGCATTAGCCAAAAAAGGTTTTATCGAGATCATACCTGGTACCTCGAGAGGTATTCGTTTACCTCATGAAGAACAGCTTGAAATCGGTCTGCCACTCATTGGACAAGTTGCTGCTGGAGAGCCTATTTTGGCGCAAGAGCATGTAGAACAATATTATCAAGTCGACCCAAATATGTTTAAACCCGCCGCAGATTTTTTATTACGGGTTCGTGGTGATAGCATGAAAAACATTGGTATTTTAGAAGGCGACTTGCTCGCTGTACATAAAATGCAACAAGCGCGTAATGGTCAGGTTGTGGTGGCGCGTGTTGATGATGACGTCACCGTAAAACGATTCGAACAAAAAGGTAATATGATTTATCTGCATGCAGAAAATGAAGATTATAACCCGATAAAAGTAGATTTAAGTTGCCAAAGCCTAACCATCGAAGGGCTTGCAGTTGGCGTTATCCGTAATGGAGATTGGTCATGAACAAACTAATGGGCGTAGCGCCACGTCACCCAGGCTTATGGGTAGATTTAACTGAAACAGATCTGCATGGCAACCAAACCATTCAAACATTACAAACTGTCACCCAAGGTGAAGCAGAACTGAGTCAATTGTGTAGCCAACTGGCGACGTTGAGCCAACAAGGCAGATGGATTGTATTAATTAGTCCACCTCACATAGGCTATAAGCATATGCTGGCCAGTGCTGGAGTGAGAATGGATCGTATTTTACTGGTGCACACCAAAGATGAAGTCGAAACATTATGGGCCATGGAAAAAGCTCTCACGAGCGGAACTTCTAGTGCAGTGGTTACTTGGACAAGTTCACTCGATGCTCGCGATAGTCGTCGATTGGAAATTGTCGCTAAGAGCGCGCGAGCATTAGGCGTGGTAATTGAAAATGTGAATGCTCACTTACCTCACAAACATCAACTTGTTAACTCTACATTAACAAGTGGAGCAGGTAATTTTTGCTCATTTCACTAAGCATAAATCCTTAATTACCAAGCCCTGCATTGAATTCAGGGCTTTTTTTCATCTTTTTTTAGCCTATTTACCAACAAAGTGATCTTGATCAATGTTTAATCTACAAGTAATGTGGTTAACAAGGATGAAACATTCTTCATCTTTAATTGGATAAAATGACAGTAATCAAGATTACTGTCAGACAAATAATCCAAATAGAAATTGATAAGTTCAGTCGTAGGTACAAGCGTGGTGCACAGCTAACAATAAAAGCGTAGACAGTCTGTATACAACCACCAGAGTACTTTGAGTTCATCAAGCTTTTTTCGGGAACCGAAGAGTTTGCATAGAGCTGAGATTTACTGTGTGACTTTTCTTTGTAGTTGCTATTTTGCAATTAGCAGGGGAGTAGTCTTGTGAAGCAATGGTTGTATTTTTTATTGGTTGTGTGGGTAGCACTTCCGCTTGGGGCAACAGAAATGCCCCTCAACATGACCCAAGGCGTGACGGATATCAGTGGTAAGGTTTATGACCTCCATATGACGATTCTTTACATCTGTTGTGCTATTGGGTTAGTGGTGTTTGGGATCATGATTTATTCGATGATTTATCACCGCAAATCAAAAGGTGCCGTTGCGGCCAATTTTCACGAAAGTACCAAAGTGGAAATTGCTTGGACCGTCATCCCTTTCATTATCTTAATCGGAATGGCTATTCCAGCCACTAAAACCTTAATTGCCATGGAAGATCCCAGCGATGCCGATCTGACCATCAAAATTACTGGGTCACAGTGGAAATGGCACTACAGCTATTTTGATAAAGACATCGAATTTTACAGCTCATTATCCACCCCCAGAGAGCAAATTGATGGCCGTGAGGCCAAAGGCGAAAATTACCTCCTTGAAGTCGATAAGCCGCTAGTACTGCCCATCAATCAAAAGGTGCGTTTCTTGATGACATCTGATGATGTTATCCACTCATGGTGGGTACCCGCTTTCGCGGTTAAAAAAGATGCCAACCCAGGCTTTATCAACGAAGCCTGGACTCGTATTGATAAGCCTGGAACTTATCGCGGTCAATGTGCTGAGTTATGCGGTAAAGACCATGGATTTATGCCTATTGTGGTACAAGCCTTATCGGAGACTGATTTTGATAATTGGTTAGTTGAACAAAAACAACTGGCCAATAATGCTGCAGTCGCTGCAGCCGCATCAATGTCACAAACCTTGTCCCTTGAAGAACTAAACACGCAGGGCGAGCAAGTGTACATAGCGCGGTGCGCCGCTTGTCACCAACCTAATGGGGCGGGTCTTCCCGGTGTATTCCCATCATTGATTGGCAGTCCTATCATAAAAGGCCCTGTTGACGATCACCTCAATATTGTATTAAACGGTAAACCAGGCACCGCAATGCAAGCCTTTGCCAAGCAACTTAGCGCCATAGAAATTGCCGCAGTGATTACCTTTGAGCGAAATGCTTGGGGCAACAACAGTGGCGATGTTGTTCAAGCAGCTGATGTGGGTAACTTCTCAAGTAGTAACGCGTCAAGCACTGAGCCGATCGAGGTCGTAGCCGATGCAGCAAGTACCATTGCCGCAACAACGACAGACATTACCGATGCGGCCACAGAAAAAACCACTCAAGCTATAGAAGCCGTTGCCAAGGTTGTGACACCTGAAGTTGTTGCAGCGGCAGATCTGCCCACCTTAACCTTGGAGCAATTAATAGCTGAAGGTGAGCAGGTTTATGCCACTGTTTGTGCTGCATGTCACCAGGCCTCTGGCGCTGGTTTACCCGGCGCTTTCCCTTCACTTATTGGCAGCCCTGTCGTTAGCGGACCGGTTAGCGGACATATCGATATCGTTATGCACGGCAAACCAGGCACCGCAATGCAAGCATTTAGTAGTCAACTCAGCCCTCAAAAAATGGCGGCAGTGATTACTTATGAGCGCAATGCGTGGGGCAATAATTCTGACGAGGCGGTGCAAGCTGCCGATGTCGCTAGCCATGGACAGTAGGGGAAAACAATGAGCACAACAACGCACGATACAATTGCTACCGCTCATGATGATCATCATCACGGAGCGCCGAAAGGGCTAATGCGCTGGCTACTCACCACTAACCATAAAGATATCGGCTCGCTGTATTTATGGTTTAGTTTCATTATGTTTCTAACTGGCGGTGCGATGGCTATGGTCATTCGAGCTGAGTTATTTCAGCCGGGATTACAGCTAGTCGAACCTAACTTTTTTAATCAGATGACCACAGTTCATGGTCTTATTATGGTCTTTGGCGCGGTAATGCCAGCTTTTACTGGATTAGCTAACTGGTTAATTCCAATGATGATCGGTGCGCCAGACATGGCACTACCGCGGATGAACAACTGGAGTTTTTGGATTTTACCGTTCGCCTTTTCCATGTTACTAGGTTCGCTATTCATGGAAGGTGGTGGTCCTAATTTTGGTTGGACATTCTACGCCCCACTCTCAACCACTTATAGTCCTGACAGCACCGCTTTGTTTGTATTTGCCATTCATATGATGGGGATCAGTTCGATAATGGGCGCCATTAACGTTATCGTGACCATAGTCAATATGCGCGCCCCTGGTATGACATGGATGAAATTACCGCTGTTTGTGTGGACTTGGCTTATTACCGCATTTTTACTGATTGCGGTGATGCCAGTGCTTGCGGGCGCGGTCACCATGGTGTTAACCGATAAGTTTTTCGGTACTAGCTTTTTTGATGCCGCAGGTGGCGGCGATCCGGTGATGTTCCAGCATATTTTCTGGTTCTTCGGTCATCCTGAAGTTTACATCATGATTTTACCGTCATTCGGCATTATCTCGGCGATTGTTCCGACCTTTAGTCGTAAAAAATTGTTTGGTTATTCCTCTATGGTTTATGCCACTGCCAGCATTGCCGTGCTGTCATTCTTGGTGTGGGCACATCATATGTTTACCACGGGTATGCCTGTGTTTGCAGAGCTATTTTTCATGTATTGCACCATGTTAATTGCTGTCCCTACTGGGGTGAAAGTGTTTAATTGGGTGGCAACCATGTGGCGCGGTTCGATGACATTTGAAACACCGATGCTCTTTGCGGTCGCGTTTATCATCCTGTTCACCATTGGCGGGTTTTCGGGTCTGATGCTGGCAATTACCCCTGCTGATTTCCAATATCACGACACTTACTTTGTGGTGGCTCATTTTCATTATGTGTTGGTCACAGGGGCGATATTTTCCATTATGGCAGCGGCATATTATTGGCTGCCCAAATGGACCGGTCATATGTACAACGAAACCTTAGGGAAATGGCATTTTTGGTGTTCGGTTATCTCCGTCAATGTACTATTTTTCCCGATGCATTTCTTAGGCTTAGCAGGCATGCCGAGAAGGATCCCAGATTACGCTGTACAGTTTGCCGATGTAAATCAAATTGTATCAATTGGTGGGTTCGCATTTGGTTTATCTCAGTTTATTTTCCTCGCGGTGGTACTCAAATGCATTAAGGGTGGCAAACCCGCTGGAGATAATCCTTGGCAAGCAGCAGAAGGCTTAGAATGGTCGATTGCCAGTCCAGCGCCATATCACTCGTTTACCACTCCGCCGGAGATTAAATGAGATGACGCAACCAACAAGATCAAATCGTAAGTTATTAATCATGCTGATTGCTGGATCAATTGGTATGTTTGGATTTGGTTTTGCGCTGGTACCGCTTTATGACGTGCTCTGCGATACATTGGGTATAAATGGCAAAACCCAAAATAGTGCCAGCAGCTATGAAGCGGTGGTGGTTGATAAAAGCCGAACCGTAACCATTGAATTTGTCACCCAAGTTCAATCAAATATGCCGTGGGAATTTAGCCCTAAAGTTAACCAAATAAGCGTGCATCCTGGTGAGCTTACTCACGCACAATTTTTGGTTAAAAACCTGTCTTCACGCGACACCGTAGGCCAAGCGATCCCTTCGGTATCGCCTGGCCAAGGGGCGGCGTACTTCAATAAAACGGAATGTTTTTGCTTTAATCAACAACCCTTAGCAGCGTCTGCCACAGCAGAATTACCACTGATTTTTTACGTGGACCCTGATTTACCAGCGTCCATTAATACATTGACTCTCTCTTATACCCTTTATGACATCACCGATAAACAAGCGATCGACATAGAGCAAGGAGCAGCAAAATGACAACAAAGTATCAACCTTATTATGTACCATCCCAAAGTGCGTGGCCGATAATAGGTGCTATTGGTTTATTTTTAATTGCGTTTGGTGCTGGCAATTATATACAACAATTAACCACAGAAAAAACCTCTGGGGGTTACATTTTACTCGCGGGTTTGGCCGTCATTATTTTTATGATTTTTGGCTGGTTTAAAACCGTTATTGATGAGTCCATGGCTGGATTGTATTCAGCGCAAATGGATCGTTCGTTTAGACAAGGAATGAGCTGGTTTATTTTTTCTGAAATTATGTTTTTTGGGGCATTTTTCGGCGCACTCTTTTATGCACGCATGATTTCAGTGCCTTGGCTTGGGGGCGCATCAAATAATGCCATGACTCATGAAGTGTTGTGGCCTGCCTTTGAGGCTATTTGGCCACTGGTAAAAACGCCTGATGGTACCGCAACCGAAGCCATGCCGTGGACGGGTTTGCCATTAATCAACACCATGATACTGCTAACCTCATCGGTTACATTACACTTTGCCCATACCAACCTCGAAAAAGCCAATCGTAAACCCTTGATCATCTGGTTAGCGCTGACGGTTATTTTGGGTATTGCATTTCTCGGTTTACAGGTTGAAGAGTATAGCCATGCTTACCAAGAAATGGGGCTAACACTCTCTTCTGGTGTATACGGTAACACCTTCTTTCTGTTAACCGGTTTTCACGGTATGCACGTGACGATTGGCACCCTGTTCTTAATTATTTTGTTACTCAGAATTGTCAAAGGGCATTTTACGCCCGACAAGCATTTCGCTTTTCAAGCGGGAAGTTGGTATTGGCACTTTGTTGATGTGGTGTGGTTATGCTTATTCATCTTTGTCTACGTGTTGTAAATCAACATTAATAAGGTCTGGGGTTAGGCTGAATGTAGCCAAGCCCTAAGGCCACCAGCAACACCACAATCACAGCAATAGAAAACAACACTCGGCGACCTAGAAAATGACTCATAGGTTGCTGATGTTGCCCTTTAACCATAATAACTAAGGCTCTACCTAAGTTAAATAATATGAATAAAAGCAACGAGACTAAAACTAACTTAACAATGAAAGGGGTTGTCACAGGCAATCCTTTTAGCAGTGTGGGTGTGTCTCAAATATTATTGGTAATCATTACTTTGGTCGTGTTTGGCTTATTGGTCAAGCTAGGATTATGGCAATTATCACGGGCAGCGTTTAAACAAGAGTGGCAAAGCACATTACTTCAGCGCCAACAGCAGCAAGCTCTCACTTATGAAGACATGTTGGCATTGGTTGAATCATCAAAGCGACAAACCGCCTCTCAGCCAGAGGCGTCTTTACTGACGGGTTATCGCTTATCGATTTATGCTAAACCAGCCAATAACACCGTACTGCTGTTAGACAATCAAGTGTATCAAGGCCAAGTGGGCTATTTAGCTTACCAAGTATTTGAGATAACGCCTGATCAACCTTGGATATTAGTTGAACTCGGCTTTGTTCCAGCAAATAAAGATCGTCGAATATTACCGGAGCTCACAGCGTTAAAAGTCGATTACTACACACTATTGGGTCGGGTATACCAAAAGCAAACCAACCCATTAAGTGATCAATTATATCCGGAGAAGTTAGCAGATATAGATGCCCCGCTACGTTTTCAAAACATCAACATCGCGGCATTGGCTGACATGTTGGCTCATCCGCTGATCTCTGTGGTACTGCAACCAGAGAATGTCCCGAGTTATAACTTACCTCAACCCTGGGTGCCGATCCCACTATCGGCGCACAAGCATCAAGGTTATGCCTTGCAATGGTTCACGATGGCAGGAGTCTTTTTAGGATTAATGAGCTGGATAGCATTTCGACAATTTCGACGTTAAGCCTCGTCGTGAAAAATTAACTTAACAATAATATCAAAATGATAAAGAGGAGATGGAATGAACTCCCTACCTAAAAAAAGCAATAAAGCATTAATAGTATTACTGCTGGTATTTATTTTACCGGTAGCTTTGGCCAAATTAGTGTTAAGCCTAGAACTGTATAATGGTGCGGCGACTAACAAGGGGGCGTTAATCACTCCCGAAGTAAATTATGCCAATTTAGCCATGGACAACCCCAAACCACACGTATGGCAAGTGCTGTTTTTTCTACCTGAAACGTGCAATGAACAGTGCCAAGAACGCCTGTATATTTTACATCAAAGCTATATCGCACTGGGTAAAGATCGGGATCGTGTTACCCCTATCATTGTGGTTAATAACAGCAGCGACACCAAGATACTTAAGCAATTAAATATCGGCTTCGATCAAGTAAACGCCAATCAAGCACTGGCAACCATGCTGACAGAGCAACGTCTAGTTATTGTCGATCCTCTCGGAAACTTGGTGATGCAATATGACAATGTGATAGGTCACGACGCCAATATCGCCCAAGGCAAAGCCATGATTGCTGATTTACGCAAAATGCTTAAGTTGTCGAGGGTAGGCTAATGGCAATTGAGCGATTAATCAAATTCACTTTGGTGTTTACCTTGGCGGTTATTCTAATGGGCGCCTATACACGCCTGTCAGATGCCGGATTAGGTTGCCCAGACTGGCCGGGATGTTATGGTCACTTGGCCTTTCCAAGTGCAAGTCATGATTTAGCCAACATTGAGAGTCGTTTTCCTGATGCTCAAATTGAGCCTGAAAAGGCATGGCTGGAAATGATCCATCGTTATATCGCCGGAACATTAGGCTTAATGGTTTTAGCCATTTTAATTTTATGTCTTAAACAGCCTCAAGCCCCCAAAAAACTTCCCATCTTTATTGCTGGGCTCATTGTGTTTCAAGCCGCGCTTGGCATGTGGACTGTCACGATGAAATTAATGCCTATTGTGGTTATGGCACACCTTATTGGTGGTTTTAGCCTATTTGCCTTGTTACTACTCTTGTATCTACGGCTAAAGCCATTACGGATCCCCGGAGGTGATACCTATGCTCGTAAGCTGATCCCGTTAGCATTAGTCAGTTTAGGGGTGTTAGTCATTCAAATTATACTCGGCGGCTGGACCTCATCCAATTACGCTGCGCTTGCCTGCACCACGTTGCCCATTTGTGAAGGGAATTGGGTCGATAACTTACGTTTTGCCGATGCTTTTTCACCATTTCAAGGCGATCATCCTAGTTTTGAATTTGGCGTATTAGACTACGCAACTCGAATGACTATTCATATTAGCCACCGAATTTGGGCGGTTGTTACCGCCATAACCCTGATCGTACTGGCACTAAAATTACGTTATGCCCAATCACACATTATGCGTAACAGTGGTTACTTATTAGTGTTGTTAATCATAGTTCAAGTCGGACTGGGTATTAGTAATGTAGTGATGAATTTACCCTTGGGTATCGCGGTATCACACAATGGAGGCGCAGCCTTATTGCTGCTTACCTTAGTCTTTATTAATTATGCCTTATGGCGCAAAGCATAGGCGAGGAACGACCATGACAAAACTTGTTACGATTAGTCACCATCAACTTAAATTAACCCTGCAATGGCGCGCTTATTTTGAAATGACCAAACCCAAGGTTGTTGCGCTAATGTTGCTGACCGTATTAGTCGGTATGTGTTTATCTGTGCCCGGTATAGTGCCGCTTCAACCTTTGGTCGCGGGAATGGCAGGGATTGCGATGATGGCGGGGGCTGCGGCGGCATTTAATCACTTAATTGACCGTAAAATCGATGCTTTAATGGCTCGCACCTATAACCGCCCATTACCGAAAGGAAAAATATCAGCAACCAAGGCGTCGGCATTTGCGGTGTCACTTGGCGCGCTCGGTTTTGTGGTGTTATATACCTTAGTTAATCCCCTAACAGCTTGGCTAACCTTTGCCAGCTTGATTGGTTATGCCTTGGTTTATACGGCTTATCTTAAGCGAGCCACCTCACAAAACATTGTCATCGGGGGATTAGCTGGCGCGATGCCACCGTTACTCGGTTGGACCGCGATAACCAATGAACTACACGGTTACGCCTTATTATTGGTCATAATTATCTTCACTTGGACACCGCCACATTTTTGGGCATTAGCTATCCATCGCCGTAAAGAATATGCCAAGGTTAATATTCCAATGTTACCGGTGACCCATGGAGTCGAATTTACCAAAACCTGTATTTTGCTTTACACCATTTTATTAGCCATTGCCTGTCTACTCCCGGTTTTAGTCGGCATGTGTGGTCCGATATATTTGGTCGGTTCAACCTTACTCAGTTGCGGTTTTATCTATAAAGCCTGGCAGTTAAAATTTCATGACTATCCAGAACTCGCCATGCAGGTGTTTAAATTTTCAATTTATCATTTAATGATATTGTTCATTGTATTATTAGTGGACCATTATTTTTGGGTAAACGCTTAAATTAGAAAGGGAAATACATTGAAGATAACGATTATTGTAGGGCTATTTCTTTTGGTCGTGGCCGGTGGGGTCGCTTATCAAAAAATGCAAACCGAACCTATGGAACTGGCGACCAGTTATGTATTTGAACAGCCACGCACATTAGCCCCATTTACATTGGCAGACCAGTTTGGTAATTCGTTTACGAACCAAACATTGCAAGGTAAATGGAGTTTATTTTTTATTGGTTACACCGCTTGCCCTGATGTATGTCCAACCACCTTAAATAAACTTGCGGCGGCTTACCCAAAGCTACAAAAAATAGCCAGTAATGTACAAGTGGTGTTTGTATCTGCTGACCCTAAACGTGACACTCAAGCTAAACGATTAGATTACATCAACTTTTTTAATAAAGACTTTAAAGCCGTCAGTGCAGAACACACAGATTTATTTCCATTCAGCCGTGATCTAGGCTTTGTGTATGCCATGGTAGGAGATGACAGCGATTATCAAGTAGACCATAGCGCATCTTATGTGTTGGTTTCACCGAGGGTTGAAAAAATTGCGGTATTTAAAACCAAGCCACAACCAGGCCAGTTACCACAAATTATTAATGCTGAGCTTATTGCTGACTTTGCTCAAATAGTTGCATCTTGGCACTAGCCATTATTGAATAACCGCTTATTAACCCGAGCTGAGGTTAAATTACTCTTCAAGCCAGTGACCATTATCTTGCGGGCGGATCCACGCTTGTGAAAACCAATAATAACCCGTTTTTGTTTTACTCGGTGCGGTGCAATTGTAGCGCGAACGTCCTGGGGCTAAATCTGATGATGCCTGAATGGATAAGCGATTTTCACTTAACCAAATGGGTTTTTTAGCGCCTTGTCCTTGAATAAAACACATCACTTGATGTGGATATATATCCTGAGTGTCGAGAGTCAGCACCAATTTAGGCCGCCATTGACCTGAAACTAATAGTGGATCGCTTATATTTTGCTTAATAACCGGCATAGGTAAGCTGGAAAATTTAACCGTTAAACTTGCCAAATCAGCAAAAGCATTGGCCACCGGAAAACGGGGTAATGCGGTTAATGATGCATACTCTCCCGCCGCACCAGATTGTTGACCAAAACCAACAAAACCATGCTTAGCCAAAATAGCTTCCAGCTTGTTGGTGTATTCACCATAAGGGTAAGCAAACATTTTTACACTTTGACCCGTTCGTTTTAAGATCTCCGCTTCCGTCGATAGAATATTATCTTCAACGCGTACTTGCCATTGGTCTTGGGTTTCTTTGCCTTGGCGGCGAATTAAATGTTCGTGTCCCCAGCTATGGTTAGCAATGGTTACCCCTTGCTCTGACAGAGTGTTAATATCTTGCCAACTCATCATCCCTTTGAAACCCGCATCAATCGGCGCAACAGAAATAAATACCGTATAAGGAAACTGATGCGCCACCAATATAGGCGCGGCATTATTAATAATACTTTCATAGCCGTCATCAAAGGTGATCACAATACTGTTATTGTCTAATGCCGTGTTATGCTTTAGAGACTCAACCGCATGAGTTAATGAAATCACCGTAAAATCATTATCAGCCAAGTACTGCATCTGCTCGG
The DNA here is from genome assembly GCF_040309905.1 of Shewanella sp. CAL98-MNA-CIBAN-0140. NCBI lineage: Bacteria > Pseudomonadati > Pseudomonadota > Gammaproteobacteria > Alteromonadales > Shewanellaceae > Shewanella > Shewanella sp. CAL98-MNA-CIBAN-0140. Next base: position 36,763 of record NZ_JBEOPI010000021.1, on the reverse strand, counting down.
CAAACTGACTAGGTGTCACACTAGTACTTTTAGGCGTGTTTTCAGATACATGATGGTATTGTAAAATAACCACGGCATTGGCATCACAATGCAATACACTCAAACTGAACACCGCCAACAATAACGCTATTTTCTTAACCATGATTATCCATACCTATGTCTGTTAGCACACTACTGTTCAACCGCCAAAAAAATCGCCAATTATTAGCATTAGCGACCCCCATGATATTGTCTAATATCACTATCCCTCTATTAGGATTAGTTGATACCGCAGTAATTGGGCATCTTGAACAAGCTTACTATCTTGGCGGCGTGGCACTAGGCAGTACCATTATCACCTTGATGATTTGGTTGCTTGGTTTTTTACGTATGTCCACCACAGGACTCGTTGCACAAGCCTACGGTGCTAATGATACCTCAACTCAGCAACAATTACTGATACAAGGTTGCAGCCTAGCATTAACCTTAGGCTTAGTTGGCGTAATACTGCAATCTCCCCTGCTCAATTTAGCACTAAGTCTGAGTGATGCCAGCGAACAAGTGATGCTCTATTGTCGTCAATATGTCGAAATTCGAATTTGGTCATTGCCTTTTGCCCTTACCAATTTGGTGCTACTGGGTTGGTTGCTTGGTCGCCAAGCGCCCAAAGCAGCCATGTGGCAACTCATTATCGCTAACAGCGTCAATATTATTCTCGATCTTGTGTTTGTTATGGTCTTTAAATGGAATGTGCAAGGCGTGGCTTTGGCATCGGTTATTGCTGATATCTGTGCTTTTTCAGTGGCATTAGTCATGGTTAAACGCCAGCTGGTTGATATGGGCGGACTAAAATTAAGCCAAGTTATCGCGCATTTATCATGGCGTGGATATGCTCGTTTACTCACCTTAAATCGTGATATTTTTATCCGCAGCTTGTGTTTGCAAGCCGCCTTTAGCTTTATGACTTTCTATGGTGCCGGATTAGGCGACAACATTATTGCCGCTAATGCGGTACTGCTCAATTTACTGATGCTGATATCTTATGCGTTAGATGGCATAGCCTATTATGCCGAAGCTGAAGTGGGCCGCGCATTTGGCCAAAAAAACCCAACCTTACTCCATGACAGCGTAGTACTCGCATTTTGCTGGTCGGCAATGGTTGCGGTGTTATTTAGCCTGCTATTTTGGTTGGCAGGGCCATGGATAATTCAGCTATTAACCAACATAGAAGCAGTACAAGATACCGCAAATAATTATTTAATCTGGCTTATTTTCATGCCTATATTAGCGTTTGGCTGCTACTTATTCGATGGTGTATATATTGGTGCCGCCCATGGGCAGATAATGCGAAATAGCATGATATTGGCCACCTTTGGAATTTATTTCCCCTGCTGGTACGTGTTGCAAGATTGGGGTAACCACAGTCTGTGGGCTGCGATGTCAATATTCATGCTATGCCGAAGCTTGACTCTTGGCTGGCACTATTACTACAAACTCAGGTATCAACTGCTGACCACATCATAGTGCTTATGAGTCATCAAACTTATCCCGTAATAGCACTAGAACGAACGAAGCCTATTGATACCACAATTCAGAGAATAGCTGCGACACTCCTAATTGAGATTAATTCCAGTAAAAATGTATGCCGCAATGAAGCATTTACATAAACCCGTTAACGACATCGAACGTGAAAATGGCGATCACAATGTCAGCAATAATCCACATCGCCTAAGAAAAACTAGTGAAATAGAACACTTCTTAGCGACCAATCTTGGGGTAAAATAACCTCAAATAGCCCAAGTCGTCACACACGAGAATACTATGACTCAAGAATTGATTATTACCGACATTGAAGTTGGCAACGGTAAAACTGCAGTTAAAGGTGCGTTAATTACAACCCGCTACAGTGGACGTTTAACCGATGGCACCCAGTTTGATGCTTCTGATGCGTTTCAATGTGTCATCGGCACAGGTAGAGTCATTAAAGGCTGGGATCAGGGTATTATCGGCATGAATGTGGGCGGTAAACGAAAATTATCAGTACCGGCCCATCTAGCCTATGGCGAACGTCAAATGGGCGATCGTATTCCAGCAAATTCAGCTTTGTTTTTTGATATCGAATTACTTGAAGTGCTCACACGAGACGACTGAAGTCCAAGCTATACCAGCAAAAAACGCGACCCATAATAAGGTCGCGTTTCTCAATTCAAGCGTCAATCTTGGCATTATTATGCGTAAGAATGGTCACCATGCTGGTGTTCGGTCACATCTCGAACGCCGGTTAATTCCGTTGGGAACATATCTAACAGCTGCTTCTCGATACCATTTTTTAAGGTGATATCAACTTGAGAACAACCGTTACATCCACCACCAAACTGCAATACTGCAACACCATCATCAGTAATTTCTATCAAGGTGATGTTACCGCCGTGGCTGGCAAGTTGTGGATTAATTTCTGACTGAATAACATACTCGATACGTTCAACTAACGGCGCATCACCAGACACTTTACGCATTTTTGCGTTAGGCGCTTTTAATGTCAGTTGCGAACCAAGCTGGTCGGTTACAAAATCAATGCTGGCATCATCTAAGAAAGGGGCGCTCTTTTCATCGACCATAGCGCTGAAGCCATTAAATGGAAGTTCTACATCATCAGCTTCAGCGGCATCAGGTGGACAATAAGACACACCACATTCAGCTTGAGCGGTACCTGGACTTATCACGAAAACACGAATATGAGTGCCTTCTGGCTGATCGGCCAACAACTTTACGAAATGGGCCTGAGCTGTATCGGAAATGGTGATCATAAAAACCTGCTCCGTCAGGGTATACCTGAGTAAATTAGTAAGAATTAGATCTATGATACCCTGTGTTGCATTGGCTTTGTAGTGTCAGTGAGACAAGATCTTAAAAAAATGATCTAGTGCAAAGTTTTTTAAGCCAAATAAACTTCAGCAAACAAGATCCTCAGCCTTATAAGTAATGAGTAAGTTACTGGTTATATTAGATAATAAAACTGGTTATTATTAAAATCGAATTAATCTAACAATCCGGGCGCTTCAGCACGCGCAAGGCACCAAGTTTGTACATGGACAAATTGTGTACTAAATAATCGCGCAATTTCATCCACTGTAGTGCCTGTAGTGACAACATCATCAATCAAAGCGACACGCTGGTACGTCATCCCATCCAATAATCTGAATGCACCATGACAGTTTTTACGCCTCTGTTTACCCGCTAATCCCGTTTGTGGTGAAGTATCAACAACCCTGATTAAACAACTGTCGTCGACAGGAATATTGGTTAATAGACTTAATTCTTTCGCTATTAACCAGGCTTGATTAAAGCCTCGCTGCCGCAAACGATTTGGATGTAAAGGTACCGGGATCAACACCTGTGGCCGCCTAATGATGCCATGTTTAATGAGTAATTCGATTCGACAAGCTAATTGCTGAGTTATCGCGTTAAGCGGCGCACATTGTTGTTGGTATTTAATCGCGGCGATAAGAGGCCCTAACCCTTGATGATAACTGCAAGGTGCAACAACCCAATTGGGTGTGTGTTGAAGGCATTTACCACAATATGCCTGCAGCACTGCTATTTCGCGACCACAACCTAAACACACTTCATGCTGATACAAACTCGCCGCTAAGCACTCTTGGCAAACACCCGTGAGTACTTGATTAGGAAACAATTGCTGATAACCCGTTTGCTCTATCCTTTGCTGGCACAGCAAGCAACGGTTGGGTAAACTGGCCAGTAAAATGACTCTTGCACGCTGAACACTGTTGGTGCATAAGCGTAATACGTGGGCGATGTTGACTGAATTATTGATTGGCGGCATTGGCTATTCATTCCATTAAATAGGCTCAAAAGAGGTATTAACCGTGAGTTTTCCTGCATTGCATATTGATACCGAAGGCTCTCAAGGCCAAGACATCGTGTTATTACACGGTTGGGGGGTGAATAACCAAGTCTTCAGTCCATTAAAAAACGCATTGCAACAGTATAGAGTGCATTATGTTGATTTGCCGGGTTTTGGTTTGAGCCCCAATATCGATGGTGACATTACCCAGTGGGCACAAGCGTTGGCTGAACAACTTCCACAGCAGGCTATTTGGATAGGTTGGTCATTAGGTGGATTGATTGCTAGCCAAGTTGCCATTAACAACCCAGAGTCAGTGGCAGCATTAGTCACTATTGCCTCATCACCCTGTTTTATGGCTCGCGAAGCCAACAACTTAGCCCCAGCTTGGTTTGGGATCCAGCCACAGGTGTTAGCACAGTTTTCAAGCCAATTAAGCCACGATTTATTCCGCACAGTAGAACGCTTTTTGGCGATCCAAGCCATGGGAAGTGATAATCCAAAATCCGATATTCTACACATCAAAAACTTAGTGTTAAATAAACCATTACCGACACAACAAGCATTGTCGCAAGGATTGGATATGTTAGCGCAAGTGGATTTACGGGCAACGATCGCTCAAATAGAGCAACCGTGGTTACGTATATGGGGCAAGTTAGATAGTTTGGTGCCGAGAAAGATTATCACTGCATTACCTAACAGTGACAACATTGAAGATGTGGTGATCCATAAGGCATCCCATGCGCCGTTTATTTCCCATCCAGATGCTTTTTTAGGCCATTTATTACCTTGGATCACAAAATACAGCTAAAAATAACCTAATAGCGCTTTAGCCTTAGCGAAATATTGACTATAATTTAGTCAGGACATCGTATTGGCAAGGTCAAGATGATTATCACCACTCATTATCCGCAAGTGCCGCTAGCAACGTCAAATGTTGCAACGGATCTTGCGCGAGTGGACAACCAACAAAAACCGCCGATCCTTCCACCGCAAGAACCGGCTAAAGGCCACCGAGAGCGATCATTAAATCCACAAAATGAACGCGCTACGGCTTATATCGTCGCAGAAAAAAAACAACAGCAAGAACAGGCCAAGCGCCAGCAACAAAACCTCACCCAACAACAATCTGTTGCCCCTAAATCCGCCGCAGCACAAGCTGTTAGTGTTAAGACAATCAGAGTTATGGCAAGCCATACACCGGCATTGCAACGTAAAGATATTCAGCTAAAAACCCAAACGGTGGCCGCAAAAAAAACAGCGGAACCTTGGCAGCGCCAACTCATCGACGCTGGCGTATCAAAAGCGACCTATCAGCAATTTGGCCAACGGATTGGTCAATTCTATCAACAACAATCCGCGCCAAACAATGAGTCTCAGTTACAAATATTAGCGTGATACTTCGGTGGCTTTTTCGGTGGTCGTTATATCAGAGAGTGTTGGCTTAGCCTCTGTATTCGCCGTACGATACAACATTTTGTTATAGGCCAAACTGCCCCATAACGCCCACCCTAATGCCGCTTCCGCTTGTGTCTCATCCAATGTCGTCGGTGTCATTTTTTCTGTAGCAAAATCGTACATCACACTTTCTGGAGGTAATTCAGGTTGTAAAATTGTCATTTTATCCCCCTCTAATAAACCAAAGTTTTGATTGTACTGCATCATCGCTCGGCCAGGCCAAGAATCTGGTTCTTTGGTTAAATCACGGCCTAACATCGGATAATTATCAGAAATGCCAAGCAAAGAAACTAACGTCGGCGCCATGTCAATCTGGCTGACAATACGAGGGTCTCGCTTCATATCAATACCGTCGCCTAAAATAAGCCCAGGAATACGAAAACGAGACACAGGCACTAATGCTGCGCCGCCAACACGACTATCGTGATCGGCTATAATCAAAAATAAAGTATCTTTCCAATACGTTGATTTTTTGGCTTTCTTGAAAAACTCACCCAAGGCATAATCGGCATATTTTACCGCGTTGTGCATGGTGTACTGCGGTTGTTCATACAGCTCAATTCGATCATCAGGGAACTCATACGGATCATGGTTGCTTGAGCTAAACACTAAACTAAAGAATGGCTTACCTTCTTTGTGCATTCGCGAAAACTCTTCATCGGCGCGGAACAATAGATCCTCATCAGAGACTCCCCAAGACGCTATAAACGCTGGGTCCTTATAGTCACCTTGATCAACAATATCGGAAAAACCATTGCCTAAAAAGAAACTGCGCATATTATCAAAATGACTTTCGCCGCCATAAATAAACTGCGTGGTATAGCCATGTTGTTTTAATAAATCCGCAATGGTAAAAAAGCCGGTTTGGCTTTTACCTAGCTTAACGACCGCCCTTGCTGGCGTTGGCGTAAAACCGGTTGTCACCGCCTCAATACCTCTTACCGAGCGCGTACCTGTCGCGTATAAGTTTTCAAAAAACCACCCTTGTTGAGATAACTCATCAATATTGGGGGTTAACGGTAAGCCACCTAAACTACCCACAAAACGCGCACCTAAGCTTTCTTGTAAAATGATCACAAGGTTCTTCGGTTTACCGCTATAACTAGCTTGATTAAATGACAACGACGGTATATCTGCTGAGGTAAATGCACTCAGTGGCCGACCACTTTCACGGCGCACAATATCAATCACTTTATCATAGGGTAGTTTGCCATACACTTTCGATGCATCTTGTTCATTACCCATCTGCTTAATCGCAAAAATTAATGAAAAAGATGAGTTAAGAACTAAGGAATTAATTAACGGATCGTCAGAAAATGCCACCAGTGAAGGATTAAGCGGACGGTGCCCCAATGATGAACGCGCACCTAGTATCGTAATCGCAATGACCATCACCGCCACCACTGGGCGCCAATACCATTTAGGGTAACAAATACGCTGAGTGAGTTTACCGCTAAACCACCACCCCCCCCACAAACTGCCGATAGTGATCAATCCAGAAAGGATAAGCTCAGCTTTACGCCCAGCCCATAGCATAGATAATACTTCTTTTGGATAAACTAAATATTCTACGTATAAACGGTTAGGTCTAAAGCCATATTCGGCAATAAATGACGGCGAGGAGGCTTCAAGAAAAATAATCACCCATAAACCTAGTGTTAACCACACTCGTAATATCATCACCCAAGCTCGGCCAACTAAATGCTCCCCAGAAAACACTACGGTTCCTAAAGCTGCTATGCCCCATAACCAACACACTGAAGCAAAATCAACGCGCAGCCCCTGAATAAAAATATAACCCCAACCTTGCGCATCACTGACGCGGTCGGCCTGCCACAAAGACAAACCTAGGCGGCTTAGGCTCAAGATAATAAGTGACATAACACTGAATATAATAATGACTTGGAGTAAACTTCGCGAAGTGTGTGGTGTGGATAGCGACGAAGAACGTTCGCTAAGCCCAAAGAAATTTACAGCCATTTATTGCTCCAATATTATTGTTTTTTTATTACTACATACGTCATTTATATTTAACAAGTCGTGCTAAACGTAGCATGTTTGTTATTTACAACAGATTAATGCTCGTTCTCAAGGTCGATTTACCTTGATAAGTGTCGTCTTTACTGTTTGATTAACCCAATCAAATTAAAAATATATTGCTATCTTTATCAATATATTAACTAACACTCATAAGAGGTGAGATCTCTGACACTAAAACGTTCTGAGCCTAGGACTCTAATTAACTATCAAAGTTCAGTGACAATCGACCTATATTAACCTTTTACTAACGATTCGGCTCAATCATTTATCACTTCAATGTGATCTGCATTAGAACAATCTTGTTTAGCCGTCAGCGATTGCTGGGATGTGCAGACTAAACCTAATTTTGTCAGAGGAAACCAACGTAAAGTAAAATTCAAACCCATTCAATTTAGCGATATTTTCCACTATCGCCAATCCTAATCCATGACGTTCACTATTTGAGCGCGACCGTTCGGTTTGAAATAATGGTAATGTGAGTCGTTGTAAATCATTAGCCTTGATGGCGGTCACCAATTGATTCTCAACGCTTATCGTTAAGCCTTGGTCATCGGTTACTAAGCATATTTGAATCGCCGAGTCTGATGGGCTGTAGTAGAGCGCATTATCAAATAAGTTGCTTAGAATGAGGTGTAAAGAAAACTCATCAGCAAAACAGTGATCATTGGAAGCTCGATTGTCAATATTCAAGCGAGAATGGATAGTCGCGAACTTAAATGCTAACTCATCAACAATTTGATCCATCAAGGTATTAATATAGATATCTTGTCGATGGAGGTTAATATTTTCAGATGAGGCTTGTTGCAATAGTAATAGATTATTGACTATCGTTTTCATCCGTAAACTAATATTGAGTACATCTTGTTTATAACTCACACCAATACGTTGATCATCTGGATAACGAATGTAGATCTCGCTTAAGCTGATCAATTCACTGATAGGGGTTTTCAATTCATGAGCAATATCGGCGGTAATGCGCTTTTCTGTTTGTAAGTATTGCTGACTTAACTGAATAAACTTATTCAGTTCGTTGCGTATTGGCTCAATCTCAGTATAACGCTCAAAATGCGACGATAATGGGATGTGTTTTTGGGTTACATCGACGTTTTTTAACGCCAGATTTAATTCGTTAAGTGGCATTAATCCCCGATAAATGACCTTAACCACAGCCCAACGGATCAACACAATCACCAGCAATAAACCAATCGCTAAACTAGAATCAATGATCACCGAAATCTGGGTTAAATCTGTGGTAGCAATCGCAATAGTGAGCCACATAGGCTCAATTTTACTCGCTAGTATTGAGCTATTGCTAGGGACTTGCGGCTCAAAATAAGACACCATAGCGCGACCATCTCTGCCATCTGGTAACACCACATCAGCAAAGATTTCACTGTTTAATGGCAGGTCTTGTTTTAATAAATCCATACCTGGAAACTGGCTTAACGACTCCGAACGCTCAAAAACTGCATCGCCTTGCCATAACTGGAAAAAACTCGCTTTCGTTGAGATGCCAAATTCGGGCATAAACTCACCTGCAAAATCAAATTCCGTGCCATTTTTAGTCACTTTTACTAATGTTTTTAAGTAATTAGACTTATCGGTGAGAGCACTGTCAAATTCAACATCAACCCAGTTATCTATGCTGATATCAATGGCAAGAAACACTAAAATTAAAATCGCTGAGACCACATATGTCATGGTGTTCACTAAATGCGTGCTTAACGATCTCATTAATGTTCACCCACAAAATAGCCAAAACCACGTTTATTTTTAATTGGTAGCGTTGATCCAACTGCTTTGGATTTTTTTCGCACTGACGATAAATGAGCCTCGATGGTATTTTTCGACAAATGGTTAAATGAGCCCACAACCGCTTCACTAATTTGTTCAGGATTGAGTAATTGTTTAGGATTACTAAATAAATACTCAACAATTTTAAATTCGTTTTTAGTTAGATCGATATAGTGACCATTGGCATAAAGAGATTTGTTACTGGTATCAAGCACAAAATCAGCAATACAAATCGTTTTGGCTTGTTGATTCAGCCCACCACGACGGCCAAGAGTCATTAATCTCGCTTGTAATTCATCGAAAGAAAAAGGTTTGCACAGATAGTCATCTGCACCCGCCAATAGCCCCGTCACCCGATCTTCGGCTTGAGATTTAGCCGATAAAATAATCACCTTCGTTTGATTACCTAGTTTACGGATGCTTTTCAACAAACTCAGCCCATCTACATTAGGCAACATTAAATCTAAAATAATAAAGTCATACTGGTTAGTGAGCGCCATACTTAAGCCCTCAGAACCATCACCGGTTTCATCAACGGTGTAACCTAAATGATCTAACCCAACTCTAATGCCGCGACGCAGCGCTTCAGAGTCTTCAATCAACAACACTTTCATTGAGTGTCCTTTATAATAACTAGGCTAATACCGTTTTTTGCTAACACTATTTATTGATCATTTCGGTCAGTCATCACTGATATTAACCACTATAGCTTGCTCATAATTATGCCCACAAAATAACCCACCACACAATTGCTGCCATTAGCATGCTCAGAAAAACAAATGCCGACGCGATGTCTTTTGCTAACCCTGACAAGGTATCAAACTCCAAGCCAATGCGGTCTACCACCACTTCAATAGCCGTATTGACCAACTCAGCGAACAATACAAATAGTAATGCCAGTACCAATATGGCAGATTGCGGCGCGCTAATATTTGCCATACAGGCAAACACAGTCAATGGGATAAACAGTAATATTTCTTGCTGAAATGCCGCTTCATTTCGGCACATCCACTTTAAACCATTAAAAGTATGTTTACAGGTATACAGTAAACGCATAAAGCCATGGCGTTTTACCACAACGGTTGTCTGCTTAGCCGTAACACTTTTTGTTGCGTTCTTTGTTACATTCTTTGTTACATTCTTGATTACATTATCATCAGATGTAGATGATGAAACTGATGTTGTCATGGGTATACCCTAGGTTATTTTACAATCGGTGGTGATGTCTAATTTTGGGTCTCGCACCGAACTGCTTACACCGTAAAGCCCTAATAAAGTATGGAACAAGTTGTCATGGGAATAAGAGCCACTTAAGGCGTGCTCGGCAATACATTTACGATCAACCCCTTTTGCTTGTGTGTAGTCTTGCGGTAACCACATAAACCAAGGCACATGGGTCTGCTGGCTTGGCGCAATGCTATAAGGCGTGCCGTGTAAATACATACCACTTTCACCCAAAGACTCACCGTGATCAGACAAATACACCAGTGCGACATTATATTTGTCTTGGTACTGCTTAAGTAAGTTAATTGTTTTTGCCAACACAAAGTCGGTATAGGCAATGGTATTGTCGTAAACGTTAACAATCTCTTGGTCATTACAGTTTTCAATGTCGCTGCGGCTACAAGCTGGAGTGAATAAAGCTTTATCGGCTGGGTAACGCTGCCAATAAGTCGGCCCATGGCTACCAATAGTATGTAAGGCGATAAATTGATTATCTAACTTTTTACCCGATGCCGCGCTTGCCTCACTTTGTTGTTGTAATTTTTGACTGAGCTTTTCAACTAAAATCTCATCATAGCAACTTGATCCATCACATAATGGGTTTGCCTCACTCGGCGAAATATCTATCTTCTTAATATGTGATCCAACGTCTTTATCACCACCGTCATTGTCAAACCACGTCACATTGACACCAGCCGCTTTAATCACATCAAGTACATTGTTTTGCGAATTGACAACCTCGCGACTGTAATTGTCATGGGTTAGATTTGAAAACATGCAAGGTAATGAATGTGCTGTTGCCGTGCCGCACGACGACACGTTTTGTAAGGCAATAATGTCGAGATTTTCAGTGTAAGGGTTGGTATTACGCTGATAACCGTTATAAGCCATATTTTGTGCTCGAGCGGTTTCACCTACAACAAGTACCATAAGTGTAGGTTTGCCATTCGCACTCGGGGTTAACTGTGCATCTTGACCAATAGGGTTAAAGGTTAACTTTTCAGTAAAGTAACGTTGGTTTAGGTATTTAACCGTATTGAAAATATGCGCAGGAATAATCATCTTATTAAGATAGCTATTGTTGCGCCCTACCGATGCATAATCTTTATAGAAAAACACCACCATCATCCCCAGAACCACTAAACTGATAACCGTAAAACCAACACGGCGAAACACCGCTTTAATAAACGAAGGGCCGCTGGTGACTTTAATACTGACAAGCAATATGGAAGGTAATACCCCTAACACCAACACATAACCAATTGATTGAGCATTTATGTAGGAAAATGCTTCACCAGAATTAGTTTCAAAAATATTTTCAATCATGCCGTAATCAAACATGACATTATATTTTAACATGGCATACATAGCGGCTGACGACGAAAGCAACAACACAATCATCACCGGTTTAAACACAAATTTAAACGCAAATAAGCTAAATATCAGCACAAAACAACTCGTGAGCAAAATCGCTGGTGACAGCGAAAACAACACGTGCCCATCTGCTGATAATCGATAGATTTTACGGATTAACGGAAAATTTAATACCAAACCAAAATACACAGCGATAATGCAGGTCATCGCCTCATAACTGATACTTTTTGGGGTGATACGGGATAGTGTTTGCGTTAGTAATTTCAATGTTGCCACTCGCAATAAACTCGACTGGCGCTGATATTCCGCTTTGAAACTTAAGATTTGCTTAATAAAAACTGAATTGTTACTGTCTGGTTAATTCAGTTTTAAACTCCTCGCTAAAAAACAAAAAAGCCCTAACATCTAAGATGAAAGAGCTTTAATAATCAATGCTTTATTAAAATACGGTTTACTCTAAGCAATAATTTACTATTTCTTGAGTTTAGCAAAGGCATTTGCAAAAGCATCACCCATCGCCGCATTTTGCGGCGCTTTAACTGGCTTGCTGGCCGATTTATTATGACCAGCACTTTTGCCATTGGCTGCAGGCTGACCCGTAGCAGGCTTTTTCTGGTAACTATTTTGGGGTTTGCCTGCCGACTGTCGGGTCGCTTTTTCGGCATCGATTTTTTCATCAAGACGCATGCTTAACGCAATGCGACGACGTTCAATATCCACTTCCATCACTTTGACGTTAACCACATCACCGGCTTTAACCACAGTATGTGGGTCACTAACAAACTTGTCTGTTAACGATGAAATATGCACTAGTCCATCTTGATGCACGCCCACATCCACAAAGGCACCAAAGTTAGTCACATTGGTCACCACACCTTCTAATATCATTTCGACTTTAAGATGCTTTAACTCTTCTATACCGTCTTTAAAAGTAGCCGTTTTAAACTCACCACGCGGGTCGCGCCCAGGCTTGTCTAGCTCAGCTAGAATATCTTTTATGGTCGGCACGCCAAATGCGTCGGTAACAAACTCGGCAGCGTTAATCTGTTTTAATAAATCGCTATTGCCAATCAGTTGAGTTAAAGACAATAACTTAGCACCAGCAATCGACTCGACCAAACTGTACGCTTCAGGGTGAACTGATGATGAATCCAGTGGATTATCACCATTGCGAATACGTAAAAAGCCTGCCGCTTGTTCATAAGCCTTAGGCCCTAAACGTGCCACACTCAATAATTGCTTCCGGTTGGTAAATTGGCCGTTGGTATCACGAAAATCAACCACGTTTCTCGCTAAGGTTTTAGTTAACCCAGCCACTTGGGCCAATAACGCTGCCGATGCCATGTTTAAGTCAACACCCACAGCATTAACACAATCTTCGACGACGGCATCGAGCGACTGCGATAACTGGCTTTGGCTAACATCATGTTGATATTGCCCCACGCCAATGGCTTTGGGTTCAATTTTTACCAGTTCGGCCAGCGGATCTTGTAAGCGACGCGCAATTGATACCGCACCGCGAATAGACACATCAAGATTAGGAAACTCATTAGCGGCAAACTCTGAGGCTGAATACACAGATGCACCCGCCTCACTCACCATCACTTTGGTCAACGTCGGATGCGTTTCTTTCACGGCAGCGATTAACTCGCCGGTTAGCTTGTCAGTTTCACGCGAGCCGGTGCCATTTCCAATCGCAATAATCTCCACTTTGTGCATCGTCACTAAGTTACTTAAGGTGCGAATTGATTTGTCCCACAAGTTTTGCGGTGCATGGGGGAAAATAGTCGTGTGCGCCACCAGCTTACCGGTGTTATCCACAATCGCGACTTTCACCCCGGTACGAATGCCAGGATCCAGTCCCATGGTCGCTTTAGCACCCGCAGGTGCTGCCATCAGTAAATCGCCTAAGTTACGGGCAAACACTCTAATGGCTTCTTCTTCTGCGCTTTCACGCATCTTAGCAATAAACTCGGTTTCCATTTGCAAGGCAACTTTAATCCGCCATGTCGAAGTCACCACGGTTTTCAACCATTCATCAACACTAGAGTGGCTCAGTACTAACCCAAAGTGATCGCTAATAATCACCTCACAATAACTGCCTTCAGTCGCTTGCGTATCAGGGTCGGCGTTCATCGACAGCTTTAACATGCCTTCATTACGACCACGCAACATGGCTAGGGCGCGATGCGATGGGATTTTACTCATCACTTCATTGTGTTCAAAATAATCGCGGAATTTAATGCCTTCTTTTTCTTTACCTTTGATCATGCGGCTTTCAAGCACGGCTTGCGGTACTAAATGCTGACGAACTTTACGCAGTAATTCTGCATCTTCGGCAAAGCGCTCCATTAAAATATAACGCGCACCATCAAGTACCGCTTTGGTGTCGGCAAATCCAGCTTGTGGATTAATAAATTCAGTGGCTTTGGTATCAATATCTAATTGGCGATCGGCTAATACGGCATCAACAAGCGGTTCAATACCGGCTTCGATGGCAATTTGGCCCTTGGTGCGACGCTTAGGTTTGTATGGCAGATATAAATCTTCAAGACGGGTTTTGCTGTCGGCGTCATTAATCGCTTGAGTTAACGCTGGGGTTAATTTCCCTTGGGCGCCAATACTCGACAAAATCACCTGGCGGCGATCGTGTAACTCACGTAAATAACCTAAGCGTGAAAACAAGTTACGCAATTGAGTGTCATCTAAGCCACCGGTAGCTTCTTTACGATAACGCGCCACAAACGGCACTGTGGCACCATCATCTAATAGCGCAATGGTCGCAGTGACCTGTTGTTCACGGACATTAAGTTCTTGAGCGATAATCTGGGCAATATTATGCATAATCAATCGAATTCGACATGGTTTAAAATAAAATTATGCCAAAGATACCATAAAGACCACCCTTTCGCTGCTAGTACGAAAGGCTTTATTATGTGTTTATAGATAATCGATAAAAAGAATGCATCATCGGACATGAAGTGCTAAAACACAGAGATGAATATTGCGGCGCAACATAAAATCCTACCGTTAATCGAGAATATTAAAGAGTATCCAGCGTGAAAACTAAGTTAATCACTTTAGAAGGCTACAATAAACTCAGAATTGAGCATGACTATTTGTGGAAAGAACAACGTCCTGAAGTCACTAAAATTGTCACTTGGGCGGCAGGTCTTGGGGATCGCTCTGAAAACGCTGATTACACCTTTAACAAGCGCTTGTTACGCCAAATCGATCGCCGGGTACGCTATTTACGCAAGCTGTTGCCCGAACTGAAGATTGTCTATTACGATCCCGAGCAAAAAGGCAAAGTGTTTTTTGGCGCCACGGTTGAGATTGAAAACGATGCCGGTGATATTAAAACCTTTAAAATTGTCGGCCCTGACGAAATTTACGACCAACACAAAGGTTACATCTCAATTGACTCACCCATGGCCCGCGCCCTGCTCAAAAAACAGGTCGACGATGATGCGGTTGTCAGCACGCCTCAAGGCGATAAAACCTGGTACATCAATAAAATCACTTATCAGCAAGAGTAGCCGTCAATGGGTGTCAAGACAGCTGAGATGAGTTGGATATCGTCTAGCATAAACCCATTGGTGGTTAACTCGCACTGGATGCTCAGATGAGCAAAGCTATCACTAATGCCGCGTTAAGGTGGGAGTCGCACAGGCTAATCCGTATCATGATGCGTTAAATATAGTGCGTTAAACATGGTGCGTTAAACATGGCGCCCAAAGCAGGCTAACGTTAACTTAATGAGCCAGCATAATCTAAACAGAGTCTTTAACGTTTCAAAACCACTGCAACTAAGCCATATCGAACTGGGTTTATCCACGCTTACGGTAACAGGCCATCGGTTTGTGATCTTGTCAACTTGTCATCTTGTTCGGCATATGACTTTTCGTCTTCAAGAACTGCTCCAAGACTTGCGCCAGTAATCACCACCCTGCTCGCATCATTTAGCCATAAAGTCATTTCTCCATAAAGTCATTCATTATTCCAGCTTGCGCTACTTGGCCAACACTTCCTTAAGCGGCGTTCCCGTCGAACCCGATGGTGGTTTTATGTTGAGATACGTCGTGATTGTCGCCGCGATATCATAAGGCGTAATGGCACGACTCACCGTCGCAGCAGACAAACCCGCACCGGCAAAGATCACTGGCACGAAGGTATCGTAACGCCAGGGCGAACCATGGGTTGAAGACACGGTTAGGCCATCGAAATCATTAATGAACACATCGGGCTGGAAAACCACATAGATATCGCCGGAGCGTTTCGGGTGATAGTTGCTTTTGATTGAACGTATCATCGCATTATCTGGCACGCTATTGGTGCGCAATGCTGCGCTCGATACCGCATAAGCGATGCCATCAAATTTGAGCAGTTCATCAACCAGCGTTTGCTCTATTGCCGCTTGATCCAAGCCTTTTTTATCGATCAGTTTATGATTGAGATAAAGGTAAGGATGAAAATACGCTTCGATTAGCTTTGCTTGCTTTGGCTTATTATTAGCGTGAGCTGAAGCCGTATCCGATGGCTCACCGGACTTATCGCCTAACTTCTCTGCTGGCGTCACGAGCAAACCGAACTGTTGTTTTATCGCCGCGATTGCCGAGCTGTTATCCAGTGCCTCGACATCAAAGTAGCTCGCCTTGGCGATGCCGTTGCCATGCAGATAACCGGGAACCTCTGGTTGACCATGATCAGCAGATAACACAATCAGAGTATTTTCCAGGCCGACTTTTTTATCAACATAGGCAAACAGATCCGCCAGTGTACGATCAAGTTGGGCAATATTGTCTTCGCTCTCCAGACTCGATGCACCGAAGATATGACCGACATAATCGGTTGATGAAAAACTGATGGCGAGATAATCCGGCACGTCATCTTGGCCGAGTTTTTCTTTATCGAGTAATGTCTTGGAAAAATCCAGCGTCAGTGCATCACCGGCGGGGCTAAGTGTCAGTTTGGTGGTGAAATACTTATCATCGGCCTGACCAAAGGCATGGGGAAAGACGCGGCCAAAACCCGCGAGATCGGTCTCGTACTCGCGATCATCGGCATCAGCAAACAGATAGTCGGAAGGTTTACGCAGCAGTTGCCATGATTTATCGGCGAAGGCGTTGGCCGGTTTGCGGGTATGCCATTCAACGACCCAGTCGGGATAACGATCGTAATAATAATTACTGGTCACAAATTCACCGCTGGCCTTGGAAAACCAGAACGCTTTGCCGGCATGTCCGGCGAGTGCCACCGCACCACGGTCTTTGACCGACACCGCAAATATTTTAGAACGGCCGGCAAAACTGATTGCGATCTCATCACTGAGCGTTGAAGTCATAATATTGTTGGGTGAGCGACCATCGACCTTGGCGGTTTTTTGCGTCGGGTCGATCTCGGTTTGCTTATCGACATCAGCGCCAGCTGTGAGCAGATGATAGTTCGCATCTTCGATGTTATAGACTAGGCGGTCTTTATCACGATCAAACCAGACATTAGCCACCATGCCATGAGCAGCTGGCGCAGCACCGGTTGCTAGGGAAGTATGTCCAACAATAGTTTCGGTGTTGGCGTGCTGATAGTGGGCATTGTTATAGTTGATCCCGTTATCCAGCAGATAACGGAACCCGCCCTCACCCAGTACCTTGTCATATCGATTTAACAGATCGCCACGCAGCGCATCGACGGTGATCTGTAATATCAGCCGCGGTTGAGCAGGTGCCTCTTTTGCTACCACAGGCGATGTGATAATCATCAATACGCACATCATCATTATCGCAATGAATGTACCTGTGTTGTGCCTATCTGGCTTAACTTGCATTAGCGGCTCCTTTTTGAGATCACTTTTGAGTATAGGAAGCATAAAGCCGTAGTCAAGGTTGATTTGAACAAGCTATTTCATCTCATTGCGCGTTGAACGCCGCGATGATCACCACGTTGACCTTGCCTCATATGAAGGCATTTACTGTAAAATTGACAAGGGTATTTGTTAGCCATCGAGTCAGCTGCAGTGGGTCGATCGCTACTGTGGGGTGTCTTTCAAACACCCGGGGGGTTGCATCTTGCAGCATATACTTAGCCGGCTCGAGTGCTAGTTTGCCGCGGCGTTCTTCAAGTTCAACCATTTCGGCGAGCAAGTGCTCACGCGTACCTAAACCTATGTTCCCCGATAAATTCAGCTCGGTAGGATAAGCGGGTTTATCCAATACATGTAATAGGGTCACAGGGACATTTAATTGCTCAGCAGCCCAGCCACTGGCATCACATACGGCCAAGGTTGCTTTTGAACCGTCAATACAGGCAATCACATTTGTCATCTACACCTTAGTGCTATTGCAGCAATGCAGATTATTGGCGCCATCGTTTTGAGTGTAGCGCCTTATAACGCGCTAACTATTGTTATGCGCGCTGGAGATGTATCGGTAATTGCTCCATTTCGCTATACTCGCTTGCTTTTTCACTTTAGCGCTGGGAATTTTTATATTTGGAGAATCCCCAAGTTTGCTGACGTTACTTAGCAACCTGCGCATTGTATTAAGTGGTGGTGTACCCTAACCCAAACCCGTAAAACCGTTGCCGCATGCATCATCAAGAATGGGGCATGATTTTAGTTTAATTAGGGGTTAATCGAACTCAGAATTGGGCAAAAGTGGGGTTGAGATATTGATTAACTCAGCTTACTTGGTATTGGTTTAGCTTGATTTATAACGTAGCTTCATTTGAACTTATTGCCTGCAGCATGTGAGCTACAGGACGTAGTAAATGTCGCGATCACAGGGATGTGAAAGAGTGACCTTAGTGCAGATGATTAAGCGAGACGCCAGCTCTTGATGTTAAAATCAGCATCCCTGTGGGCTTAACCAAAACATCCCTGTTTGGATACTCGCTGACTCATCTACACCGGTAATTTAACTCTCTTCGATTTAGCCGCATAGTTGTCTATAGATGAAAGCTAAATAGGAAAAGCTCAAATCTAATTAGCTGACTTATTTTGGGGCATAAATGAGTTTGTCTGCTTAATTGAAAATGTACAAATTCAACTCTGAACTTGAGGACGTTGAAGAAAATAGCGTGAAGCTCACATGGATGTGAGCTTAGCTTTCGCGGTACAGGATGTACCATCGGAAGTGTTAGCATTTTCGAATAAGTCCGAAGAACACTAAATGAAGTTAAAAGCTGGATCAATCCCCATGGCGACCTTTTCTCATCTGTTGTTTAAGTAAATAAGGAAAATGTTGCGGGGCGGCTGGGCCAATTATTTTATAAAGAATAAAGAGGGAATAGCCGTTGATTTCCTCTTAGTCTGGTGTGGGTGAAGCGCCACGACGTTAGTGGCCGCAGGCCATAGCCTAAACACATAATGGGGCAGAAATAAGTTCGATCACAAGGTCTAACTCAAGGGATATTGATTTGCAAAAGTATCACAATAGAATATACGGTAACACCCAAATCAGTTGCCCAGTTGGCGTTACTTGGCTTATATCTTTCTAAATACTGTGATCAAATAGAACAACCTTTGGTGGCATAATTAAGCACTGGTAGACCTGTACCTTTGGACTTAAATAAATACCTTTATATTTAAAATAATATGTTGAGTTCAAAAAAATGAAAACAACTTAGGCTTGTTTCTTTGCTCGATCATTGCCTTTTAAAGGGCTACATACTTATTAGCTTTGTACCTTTTAAAAAGCGGTTGCATACGTTTCACCAAACACCTGCTTTTTTGTGAAAAAAATAACCCGCGAGCACGGTACGTGTGCTGCGGGTTACACATAAGCTATTGCAGGTTGAGACTATTTAGCCGCGTTGCGTGCTTCAGTAAGCCAACCGTTCCATTTATCTTGGTTTTTGGCAATCCACTCATCCACGTGGCCTTGAATATCCTGCGTACTCTTTTCGCCTTCGTTCATCCGAGTGTTTTGTTCGTTGATATCGCCAAGTGGCAGAGTGAATACCTCAAAAAATTTCCTTGCTGCCGGATTCTGCTTAGTGAATTTTTTGTTGGCGACTATCTGGATGTCAGAAACAACAAAACCAAGTTTTACCGGGTCAGAAACCGCACCTTCAATTCCACTTACTGTCATCCGTTCAACACCAGAACGTTGAGCTTCGGATGGCTTAATTTCAGGCACGTTTATCCAGACAACGTCCTTGCCTGGCTTCAGTTTGAAAATGGTCCAGTTTGGTGCCCAAGTATAGAAGAATATTGGTTCACCATTGTTATAACCCGCCATCGCTGATGCCATTCCTGCTGCATATGAAGCGGTCACCGGATTGATAGCATCTTTGAGATCGTATACATCCATATGGTGGCTGATAACTTTTTCACATCCCCAGCCTGGAGGGCAAGCGGTCAAATCGGCTTTGCCATCACCATTGGTATCAAATGCTTTTTTCACCTCAGGACGTTTAAAATCCTCCAGAGAGGTAATATTATATTTATCTGCCTCTTTCTTAGACACCAAATAGCCCTGCAGACCACCGGCCTTAACAACATAACCAACTTTCTCACCTTTGTCGTAAAACCCTTTCGGCATCTGGCCGTCATGATTTGGAAACCAGCCATTGGTCCAGTAATCTACATCACCGAGAGTCAGTGTTTTGTAAAAGATCGGATTCGACAGATCTTTAGGTTTTTCCACATCATACCCAAGAGTTTCAAGACCTCGTCGCACCAGAGCTTCCTGAAAAAAGCCGGTGTCCCACGTGGCCCGTGCAGGTTTGACGGTTATGCCTTCTCCTGGCTGGTGATTATCGGCAAGAGCTGCTGACCCGGTCATGGTCATTGCAGCTAAAGCTACACCCATTATTACTTGCTTAATTCTCATTTTCGTTCCTTATTTTTTTGTTGCCATAGATTGGGTCATTCTCTTTAAATGATTGCCAATAATAGACCTGTGCCTTTGAACTTAATTAAGCACATTCATTTTTCTTATGGGTTATATTTTAAATAATGTGTTGAATTTGAAAAATATGTTCAGAACTTAGGCTTGTTTCGTTGAAAAAACATCATTCCCTCTTAAAGGGCTACATCATTATCAGCGTTGTACTCTTGCTTGAAAGCAGGTCCAAACATTTGACGAAACAATTGGTTTTTGTGAAAAAAAATAACCCGCAAGCACTGTACGTGTGCTCCGGGTTATAAATAAGCTATTGTAGGTTGAGGCTACTTCGCAGCGTTGCGTGCTTCAGTAAGCCAACCGTTCCATGTATCTTGGTTTTTGGCAATCCACTCATCTACGTGGCCTTGAATGTCCTGCGCACTCTTTTCACCATCGTTCATCCGAGTGTTCTGTTCGTTGACGTCGGCAAGCTGCAGGGTAAAGACCTCAAAAAATTTCCTTGCTGCAGGATTCTGCTTGGTGAATTTTTTGTTGGCGACTATTTGGATGTCAGAAGCAACAAAACCAAGTTTTACCGGGTCAGAAACCGCGCCTTCAAGCCCACTTATCGTCATCCGTTCAACGGCAACACTTTGGGCTTTTGTTGGATTAATTTCAGGCACGTTTATCCAGACTACGTCCTTGCCTGGCTTCAGTTTGAAAATGGTCCAGTTTGGTGCCCAAGTATAGAAAAATATTGGTCCACCATTTTTATAACCCGCCATCGCTGATGCCATTCCTGCTGCATATGAAGCTTGCACCGGATTGATAGAATCTTTGAGACCGTATACATCCATATGGTGGGTGATTATTTTTTCACATCCCCAACCTGGAGGACAGGCAGTCAGATCGGCTTTACCATCACCATTGGTATCAAATGCTTTCTTCACCTCTGGGCGTTTAAAATCTTCAAGGGAGGTAATATTATATTTGTCTGCGTCTTTTTTAGACACTAAATAACCCCCTAGACCACCGGCTTTCATTACATAACCAATCTTTTCAGCCTTTTCATCGAAATTGTTCGGTAGTTGATCGTTATGCATTGGAAACCAACCATTGGTCCAATAATCAATATCACCGAGAGTCACTGTTTTGTAAAAGATCGGATTCACCAGCGTTTTGGGTTTTTCCACATCATAGCCAAGAGTCTCAAGACCTCGTGCCACAAGTGCTTCCTGAAAAAATCCGGTATCCCACGTGGCTCGCGCAGGTTTAACGGTAACGCCTTCTCCTGGCTGGTGATTATCGGCAAGAACTGCCCCTGTCATTGTCATTGCAGCTAAAGCTGCACCAATTACTACTTTTTTAAGTATCATTTTCCGTCCTTATTTTTTTTTGGTTGCCATTGATTGGGTTATTCTATCTAGAATGATTGCTAATAAAACAATCGCTAGACCGCCAACGGTGGCTAGACCAATATCGAGTGTATTCAAGCCGAGAACGACAGGTGCCCCGAGGCCTCCTGCGCCAATCATAGCGGCAATCACCACCATGGAAAGCGACATCATGATGGTCTGATTAAGGCCCGCCATGATGGTCGGCAGAGCGAGTGGTATCTGAACTTTAAGCAAAACCTGCGAACTTGTTGCCCCAAAGGCGAGCGCAGCCTCGACCAACTCTGGATGCACCTGCCTGATACCAAGACTCGTCAATCTGACGAGCGGTGGCAAGGCAAAAATTATGGTTGCCAGAACACCGGCTGTATTGCCAATGGAAAAAAGCATCACTATGGGTACCAGATAAACAAAGGCTGGCGTTGTCTGCATCGCGTCCAAAACTGGCCGTAGAATGTTATTCACACGATCACTGCGACCAGCCCATATGCCAAATGGCACCCCAACAACGGTGCAGAACACAACTGATGAAAAGACCATGGCAAGGGTTATCATGGTTTCTGGCCAAAATCCAAGTAGACCGATGAGAACTAATGATGCGACCGTAAACCCCGCAAGTTTAAAACCTGAAACCCGCCAAGCAATAATGGCAAACACCACAACAACAAGGAGAGGCGGAGTTGCCAATAGACCGTCCGATACGCCGGACAGAATAAAATCTACTGGCCACTTGATCATTTGGAAGAACCATCGATATCCTTCAACCAACCAGTCAACAAAACTGGTGATCCAAACATCCAAGGGAATCACTCTTTCATCAAAACTGAACATTATATAAAACTCCTGAAGAAAGTATTCTAGGGTGCTGACTGCTCAAAATAGGTCCCCTTCTCTGCACGATTCAAGGTGCGAAGGAAGAGGTTTTTAGAAACAACGCCGCGATATCTACGTTCTGAATTTACTACCGGAATAGGCCAAGCATGTGATGCTACCAGTGGCAAGATATCCTGGAGACTATCGGTTTCCTGAACTGATTCTGCATCGCCCAGAAAAGCATGTTCAAGTTTGCTGGTACCATTACCTTTATCAATAACGTCGCGCAGTGAATCTGAAGAGACAACACCCAAAAACCGATGTTCTGAGTCAAGAACATAGGCAAATTCTCGATCTTTCATGCTCAACATTTCCAAGGTGGCTCGCGGGCTGCCTGCTTTAGTATGCCAGACGACCGTTGGCTGGCTATCGCGAACAATGTCCCCGGCGGAAATAACACCGGTTGGATCCACGCCCCGGAAAAATGCCCGGACATAATCGTCAGCAGGGTTCTGCAGAATCTCTTCTGGCGTCCCCACTTGAATGACTCGCCCGCCCTGCATAATGGCAATTCGGTCACCGATCCGTAATGCTTCGTCTAGATCATGGGAGATAAAAATGATAGTGCGCTCATGCCGATCTTGGAGTTTCAGCAGTTCATCCTGCATCTCTGTTTTGATAAGAGGATCAAGCGCCGAAAAGGCCTCATCCATGAGCAGGATTTCCGGATCTACAGCGAGGCCACGCGCCAATCCGACCCGCTGCTGCATACCACCACTTAATTCATTTGGATATGCATTCTCCAAGCCTTCAAGTCCGACTTGTTTCAAAGCATCTAAGGCTCGCTCCTCACGCTCTTTCTTATCCATACCATCAAGTTCGAGGCCAAATGCAGCATTCTCCAACACGGTCTGATGAGGCATAAGAGCGAAGGACTGAAAAACCATGCTGGTTTTACTTCTGCGGAACCTTACTAGCTCATCCTTGCTCATTTTGAGAATATCTTCACCATCAACTAACACCTCTCCAGATGTTGGTTCAATAAGCCTGTTCAGCATTCGTACGAGCGTTGATTTTCCTGAACCGGACAGACCCATAACGACAAAAATTTCACCTTTATTCACTTCAAAGCTTGCACCTTGCACAGCAACAGTAAGTCCTGTCTGTTCGTAAATTTCTTCTTTGCTTTTCCCTTGTTCCAGTAACTTTACCCCTTTGCGAGGCTCGGAACCAAAAACCTTATAGAGGTTTTTTATAACTATTTTTTCCATATCATTTTCTTCCATTACGCTCATTTACGTCGCTCTGCTTTATTGCACAAACTCTACATAAAAAGCACATGAATAGATCCTGCGAGGTTAAATATTTACGGTACATTTGCTAAATATTTTTGTATACAATAATCCCTAACTGACCTATTTGTCAATGTATACTTACCCTTGAAAAATTATAACCACTTGAAAGCAAAGGTTTTAACTAGGTAATACAAGGCTGTTCTTTGCTTGATATAAGGCTATTCCTTGGTTAATCTAAGGATATTTCTTGGTTAATATAAGGGTGTAATTTGGTTAATATAAGGGTCTTACTTGGTTAACTTAGCTGCTTATATATTATGTTAATTCCTGCATATTATTTTAGTTCATATTCTTTAATAATGCCCCTTATTGGGAGAAAGTAATTATTGAAAAGTGGATCAATTTTTCTAACAAAAACTATTGAAAAGTAGAGAATAGTCAAAGCAAGAGGAAGACAGAGTATGCGAACAAAAACTTACCATATATTAATCGATAGCTTGTGTTAGTTACCCAATCAAAGTGTACTGCGGATCATGGATCCGCAACCGAGTTATCCATAGTCTAAACAAGAGACCAGCTTGGCAGCGTATTCATCCGCTAAGGTAAATCATTTTCTAAGGTGATTATATTGGCCCATTAAGCGCAATTTCATCGACAATGTGATTATGATGAGTACTGCTTTAATTGAGCTTTTTTTATTCTTTGAAGAGAGCTCAACAGCCACATCATTAAGCCGCAGGCAAATAACCCATCTCGTTAGCAGTGCACTTTGTGCGATAACAATGCCGTCCACCCAAGGGCCGGAACATTGCACTCAAGCACCGATCATGACCTGATCATTTGGCGATATATCCATCAGTAATGCTTGAATTAATGCGGCTAATCCTACACTGCAGCCAATAAATAAAATCAGCCTATACAATAACCAAATATTATCGTAGGCACGGACATAAGCGAGGGGAAATATAATGGAACACACTATTGCGATTCCGGTGATGTTTAAGGCAGCAATATCGGCCGCAAGTACTATAGCGGCACCACAATAAACTCCGAGAGGTAGACCACTTAAAAAAACGAAATACAATTGGCTGTTCAAGTGATGTCGCCATGGCACTTAAGCCATTAGAGATAAACATTAATATCAGAAAACAGCTAAAAATGGCGTTTTTTATGGTAGCCGTGATCAGCATTAAAATGGGCATACCCAACGGCCCTATCCCGTAAACACTAATAGCACAACCGCTCTGTGATGATGAGGAGGAAAATGTTTCGTTGATTTATGGCAGCATTGGCATCATCGAAGACGCCGATAATCCCAAAAGAAAGGTGCTTAACGCTAATGCCAGCAAAATGGCGCTAGGCCCCTGTGTCAGGATTGTTGGGGACGTCCATCTCATCACCCATTCTTCTAATCAATAACACAGTCTTTTTCAGCATTGATTGCGATAGCCTTGCGAGGCTTTCAAACACTCAACTTAAATGACATTTATCAATAGATTGAGTCTAGCTAAAGAAATGTGTGGTATGGCTAATTCAAACTAGGACGCTCTCTTTCCACTTAACATCCCTTACTTTTTATTTTAAAACTTTAGTTTCAAACTTAATTGCCATTCTTCACCAAAGTCTTTCTGAATACGTGAATTGATATAAAGGGTAATCGCCATAGCTATCAATGCGCCAAGACTTGCCAACGCCATATCTTTATGTGCATCCCAAATATCGCCCTGCGTCCCCAAATACGCCATCCCTATGTCTCCACCAAATATCTCTGCGGCGCCCCACTCAACCAGTTCATATAGCATCGAGGTTGCCATAATGAGATTTAAAGGAGCAAGATAGCTCCAAAATCCTTTCATACCAGCAATTCGGCAATACAACTCTCTGATAGGGGATGCCAATAAAAGGCCGTATAAAAGATGAATCAATCTATCAAAATTATTCCTGGTCCATCCCATATATTCATTAAGGCTAAAATTAAAATACGACGTTAAAAATGCATCATAAGGAACATTAGAATAAGTACAATATGAACCTATTTCATGTAGGCTCATAAATACAAATATAAAACCATAAGAGACTCTCGATAATGGACATTTCTTATAGGATATAGCAATAAGGATGACAGATACGACGACCAGTACATTCTCAAGCGCCCAATCGGCTCGATCATAAGGCGATATAGAAAGTACTAAGCATTCAATAGCAAAGATGATTGAAAGGATTAAAAAATATTTTTTATGTTTCATATTATGTTTAGTCATTGTGAATTAAAGTCTTTTTATAGGGCTGCTAAAGGTCAGCTGTAGACTCCTTCCGACCCAATACCATCTTAAATCTGGGGTTCAATACCGAGTATTAACACCACAAGCAGGAGGACAAGAAACACCTAAGGTTAATATCAGATTAGCTGGTTTTTTATGCTATCACGATATATTGACAAGACTAATGTTTACTTACATCAATGGATTGCTCAATCCATTTATACGCAAAAAATGAAAATATTATGCTTTTTCATTTAACAATAACTCCTTTGAACGGTATTCGCCGTGTATATTTCACAATCTCAAGCAAAATTGATGGTTTAACGCTAAGAATTAAACCTTAGGCATGCTAACACGTTCAAAATATTCGAATAAAAAAGTAAAGCATTAATGTTTGTGGTTACTTTCATGCCGATTGAACCTTTGATCGAGACGCACAGTGTCACCAAACAGCTAAACAACAAACCGTCGCTGCCCATCTCCATTTCGACAGAATACAAATAGGCCCAAGTCGTTAAACTTGGGCTTATTTACAGGTTATTTTAAACGGGTGATTACCTTATGTAGAACCCTGATTACTTAGCGAGATTGCGCAATACATAATGCAAAATACCGCCATGTTGGTAGTAATTGAACTCATTGGGGGTATCAATACGGATTTTCGCTTCAAACGAATCTTGCTTACCCGCTTTGTCGGTCGCAGTTACCTTGACTGTTTTCTGACCAGCACTCACGGCAGGAATACTGAATTGCTCTTCACCAGTGAGCTTCAGCGACTCTGCACTGTCATCTGGCATAAACTGCAAAGGTAAAATACCCATTCCAACCAGGTTCGAGCGATGAATACGTTCATAACTTTGGGCAATGACCGCTTTAACGCCCAACAGTGCGGGCCCTTTGGCTGCCCAGTCTCGTGAGCTACCCGTGCCGTATTCCTTACCGGCAAGCACGATACAAGGAGTGCCCTGTTGTTGATAGTGCATGGCAGCATCAAAAACTGTCATCGACTCACCATTAGGCATCAAGCGTGTCCAGCAGCCCTCAGTACCCGGAGCCAGCAGATTTTTCAGTCTGACATTGGCAAAGGTTCCGCGCATCATCACTTCATGGTTTCCGCGGCGCGAACCGTAAGAGTTAAAGGCCTTAATGGCCACACCAGCCTGTTGTAAATAGTCTCCAGCAGGACTGTTTGGGGCAATAGATCCCGCAGGTGAAATATGATCGGTCGTGACCGAGTCACCCAATTTGAGTAAACAACGGGCATTGTCGATAGCCATTATTGCTGGTATCTCAGCGCTGATCCCGTCAAAGAATGGCGGTTGTTTAACATAGGTGGAATCCGGCCAATTATATTTCTGACTCTGCACTACCTCGAGTCCTTGCCAGTCGGCATCGCCACTGTAAATATCGGCATAACGGGACACAAACATATCGCTTTGCACCGCGCTGGCCATGACCTGTTGGATTTCCTGATTGTCCGGCCAGATATCTTTTAAATAGACGGCCTTACCATCAACATCATCGCCAAGTGATTCACTGACCATATCGGCCTTCATATTACCGGCCAGTGCATACGCCACCACAAGGGGCGGCGATGCCAGATAATTAGCTTGTACTTCAGGATGAATACGGCCATCAAAGTTACGATTTCCCGATAACACCGAACACACCTTCAACCGGCCCTGCTGTATCGCTGCGCTGACGGGCTGAGGTAAGGGTCCGGAATTGCCAATACAGGTGGTACAACCGTAGCCAACTAACTGAAACCCTAAGGCATCCAAATCGACATTGAGACCCGATTTAATTAAATAGTCTGTCACCACCTGCGAGCCAGGTGCAAAACTGGTTTTCACCCAAGGCTTAACCTGTAAACCTTTTTGGCGGGCATTTCTGGCCAATAATCCGGCGGCGATTAACACTGATGGATTGGAGGTATTAGTACAACTGGTAATCGCGGCAATCACCACCGCCCCAGCTTCGAGGACAAAGTCCTTATCTCGATACTGGCAGGCAACGCCTGTGTTGCCATCAGCGACCGGCGCAGAGGGACCACCTTCGCTTGACAGTTCATCTTTACCTACAGTTTCGATTTGATTAACAGGGATCTGGCTGTCCAGCCACTGACGGAAACTGACACCCGCTTTATCAAGTGCAATCCTATCCTGCGGCCTTCTTGGACCGGCGATAGAGGGCACAATACTGCCCAAATCTAATTGTAAACTGGCGTGATAACAGGCTTTGTTCTCAGATGCGCTGCCCCACATGTCCATCTCTTTAAGATAAGCCTTTATGAGCTCGATCCGCTCAGGATCACGACCAGTAAGGGCTAAGTAATCTACAGTTTGCTGATCGATCGGGAAAATACCACAGGTGGCACCATATTCAGGGGCCATATTGGCAATGGTCGCCCGATCGGCTAAGGTCAATTGATCGACCCCTGCACCAAAAAATTCAACAAATTTTCCTACCACCCCAAATTCACGTAATTGCTCGGTGACCGTTAAGACCAGATCGGTGGCCGTAACCCCTGCAGGTAACTTGCCGATAAATTCAAAGCCGACAATCTCAGGTAGCAGCATGGTAACGGGTTGGCCTAACATGGCGGCCTCAGCCTCAATGCCCCCCACGCCCCAACCCAGTACGCCCAAGCCGTTGATCATGGTGGTATGAGAATCTGTACCTACCAAAGTGTCGGGGTACAATAAGTTATCATCCTCTTCTTTGACAAAGACCACCCGAGCCAAATATTCTAGATTGATCTGATGCACGATACCGCGCCCTGGCGGCACCACTTTAAAGTTGTCAAAGGCCTGCTGACCCCAACGCAGAAACTGGTATCGTTCACGGTTACGCTCGATTTCGATGGCGGTATTTTTTTGCATCGCACCGGTTTCGGCAAATACATCGACCATAACGGAATGGTCAATAACCAGCTCAACCGGATTGAGTGGATTAATAGCATCAGCATTACCCCCTAATGTTTCGATAGCATCACGCATCGCGGCCAAATCGACTACCGAAGGTACACCGGTAAAATCCTGTAAAATGACCCTAGAGGGCACAAAAGCGATTTCAGTTTCTGACCAGTTATCCAGATCCCAGCGTGCCAAGGTGTCAATATCCTCTGGCTGGACAAATTCCGAATTCTCATAACGCAGAAGATTTTCTAACAATATTTTTGCCGCAAAGGGTAAGCGGGATAAGTCATAGTGTTCGGCTAATCGGTCAAAGCTATAATAGCGGAAATTTTTTCCATTACTTTCAAGCTGTTTCAATAATTGCATCGAATTTTTCATCACTGATCTCCCAGTAAACGTTTAGTGGCACTTCATGCTAAGCTTAATTAACACCCTAACATATCCACATCAAAATCGACGCGGAAAATCCTATGAGCAAGATGCGTATAGAACATGACAGTATGGGTAATATCCAGGTACCAGAGGATGTTTATTATCAGGCGCAAACTCAACGCGCACGGGATAACTTCCAGTTTTCTGAACGGCGTTTTCCGGTAGCGGCGTTACTCGCCTTACTCGATATAAAATTAGCAGCAGCACAAGCCAATAGCCAGCTCGGCTTGCTTGATAGCACCATGGCAACAGCCATTCAGCAAGCCATTACTGCCAGTAAAAAGCTTGATTTTTCGCAGCATTTCCCGATTGACCTATTCCAAACGGGCTCCGGCACCAGTTCTAATATGAATGTTAATGAAGTGATTGCCAGCCTCGCCAGCGACATTTTGCAGGCAAAAGTTCACCCCAATGATCATGTCAATATGGGTCAAAGCAGCAATGATGTCATACCTGCCTGTATTCACATCAGCACGGTTAGGCGTTTAAAGGGGCAACTGCATCCGGCCATTATGGCTCTGAGTGACAGATTGCAGCATTTGGCTGTGCAGCATTCAAATCTGGTCAAAACGGGTCGCACCCATTTAATGGACGCCATGCCCATCACCCTAGGTCAGGAGCTGCAATGTTGGCAACAACAACTCAACAGTGCTCAAGATAGGATCCAGCAGGTGGAACTGACCTTGAATTATTTACCTTTGGGCGGCACAGCCGTCGGCACGGGGGTTAATTGCGATCCACGTTTTGCCGAACTGGCTTGTTACTACCTGCAAATGCAAGATCCGCATCCCTGGCAAGCGGCGGCAAACCCGGCCTTGTATATGAGTAGTCAAGATCACACTCTAGCCATGGCTTCGGCGCTCAAAGGATTAGCGGTCACCTTAATGAAAATCGCCAATGATTTGCGCTGGATGAATTCCGGCCCTATCGCCGGATTACACGAAATTAGCTTAACGGCGCTGCAACCGGGCTCATCGATAATGCCCGGCAAGGTCAACCCTGTGATCCCCGAAGCCATAGCCATGATTGCCGCTGAAGTGATGGGTAATGAAGCTACCATAACCATCGCGGCTCAATCGGGTAATTTTCAGTTAAATGTCATGCTGCCACTGATTGCCGATAAGTTGCTATCCAGCATCGATTTATTGACCCATGCCTGCCAAGCCATGACAGACAAAGTGTTTGCCGAGTTTCAACCTAATGTCGATAATTTAACCCAAGCATTGCAGAAAAACCCCATTCTTGCCACCGCACTCAATTCAGTACTGGGCTACGATATGGCCGCTAACATTGCCAAGCGTGCTGATGCAGAGCATAAATCTGTTTTAGAAATTGCACTTGAAGAAACCGAACTGGGCGAAAGTGAACTAAAAGCCATACTCGATCCCTTGCATCTGGCAAAACCCCATCAATAACAGGTATGAATAGGTATGAATAGGCCATAACGATTGGTAACAATAGCGAAGGAAGTAAACACCTAGGGGAAACCTGCTGTGAGGAGCCTCATGCAAGGTATTGAGGGCGCGAGAGGTTAAATAACTCCGGCTACCCGTTTATGACAGTTTATTCTTTGTGCCTAGATTCTTTTTCAGATTTTCTCCAGGCATCCTCGAGGGCTTTATATGAATCTAAGAACCCTTTTTTCATCTGGTCCCACGAATTGGCAGAACTGGTTTTCATGCTGCCATACCATTGGGCAACTTGATTGCGTTGCTTGCGAACAGTCTTAAGGTTCTCACGAGCTTCATTGCGCGCGGCCTCGCTCATTTTGTCCCAGTTTTGATCAATCGCCGCCTCCAGCGTATCGATTCGTTTATCCAGTTTATTCAGGCCCTCTTTTGCTTTTATAACCGCCTCATCTCTTTTATCAGCAGTATATGAGTCGATGGCGGCAAGTAAATCCTGCGTTTCTTTTTTAACCTCTTCTAATGAAGTATTGGCGTTTTCCGTTTGGGCATAGCCCAATGGAGTCACACCCAATATGCCAACCAATATCAATGCAAAGACGTGTGATTTCATTTGTAACCTCCTTTTAATGATTAGCAACCATAGTGAAGGATGTTTACTTGAATCTTGAAGTCGCAGACTTAAATGCATGACCAAGAGAATCCCACGCACTATCAATACCTACTTTAAGGTCCTCCCAAGCATCGTCACTCGCGTTCTTAAGCTCGGTAAGCTTATTGGTGGCAGTTACCTGCATAGCTTGCAGTTCTTCAATTTTTTTATAGTATTCAAGTTGTTTATCAGCTGCTGCACCGTCGGCTTTTGCTCTGAGTTTGTTGATCTCCGCACTCCACTCGTCTAATTGCGCCTGTAATTTCTTTTCGTATACTTGTTTCATACTCATCATTATGTTCCTGTTAATAAATGGATTAATAACCGTTTTACACTACTGTTTTACACTACTAATGTGTCGAATTTTTCGCTTTCACCGCCTTTACTTTTACAGGAATGAAAGTTAAATGATATGACGTCTAAAAAAAGCATATTAGTTTTTAATGGGATCGTCAAACAATCACCTGCCCATATTTATCAAGCTCTACTATGCTTTTATTGCCTTTCACTGCCTCATGATAATGCCAACAAGCGATCAAATAATACAAAGGTTTAAATGGTTTTAATGTTAGCGTCCTTGCTTGAGTCCTTGAGTCCTTGAGTCAACAAAAGTATTTCATACTGAAGAGGATTGACCTCAACGATCTATGCCATTTTCATCAAGAATAGAATGGATCATTTTTCGAACCTGCGCCCTTATGGCATCATGCTGGGTTCGTTCATGCCAAATTTGAAACACATTCACAGTCGCTAGTTGTACTGGACTACTAAAGCGCTGTAAGTTAGCAAATTGATCCATGGCCTGATCGGCAACTGAATCGAGACAAGTCAATATAAAATCTGATTGACTCACTATCTGTGCAGGGATCATAAAGCTTGATATACCAGAGATAACATTTCTCTGTTTTCCCATCAGTGACAAGGCTTTATCAACAACACCATTGAGATCTCCCGTGAGTGTGGTCACGATATGTTTGCATTCTAAATAGGTCTCTAGACTGAATTTGTTACCTATCGTTGGATGGTCTTTTCTGGCTAACACATTCAATCGTTCTTCTTTTAACTTTTGCTGATAAAAAGTACTGGGGAGATCTGAGTAAAATCCAGAAATCGCGATATCACATTGGCCATTTTCTAGCATTTTTCTGGGCAATTTCCCCTGGGTATTATGAGTCACAATCTGCACAAAAGGCATGATTTTTTGAATTTCAGATAGCAATTTAGGTAGCAGGATGCTTTCCATATAATCGGTTGTATAAATATGGATCACATCTTTCACTTTATCTAAAGGAACGTCTAATTCAGATTGATAAAAGTGTTCTAGCTCACTCACCAAGCGAGATATTTGTGGCGCAATAGCATGTGCCTTAGGTGTTGGAACCAGGCCTTTTATTCCCCTAACGAATAAGGGATCGTCAAACTCCTTTCTTAACTTATTGAGCCTATGGCTCAGTGCGGGTTGGCTTATCGCCAATCTTTCTGCGGCTATCGAGGCGAGCCCTTCTTGATACAAAATCTGAAACAGATAGAGAAGATTAATATCACGATTTCTAATATTCATATTTTGGAAGTCAGTTATAAATTATATTCAATTTTTAATTATATAGATTAGCTCTATAATGTACATGAGTTAAATAACCGCTTAGCTGAAGACAAAATCGAATACGCTTGAGCACAAAGACTCACTCTCAGCGCTATATTTTATTTGACGCTTGAGCAAGTAACAAAAAGCTGTGATTCACTGACTATTTGAGTTTGCGATGATGCTGTTAATACTATGATAATACTTATCTTTGAAGACAATAGACGCTTTAGCTATAAAATAATTGCCATCGTCGACATCGACAAACACTGGGCAAACTCAAGATAACTATCACTCATGCTCAACAGTAAATCGTTATCGCTTTAGCAACAGCTCCTGACGGTCACACAATGGTTCTGATCTAAAGAGACAAATCTGAAAATAACGCTAAAAGGTTTTAAAAAATGATAAATAATTTATCCAAGGTTTTGCCAATGCAAAAAACGTTTACGGGCCTACTACTGACACTCGTAGTTTCAGGTTGTGGTTTATTAGAAAACACCAATACCGACCAAAACGTCGAAAAGGCAGCCCCTCTTGCTCAGCTAGAAACCGTTCTTGAACTGCCTTTTCGCCCTGGTAATGTGAGTGCCACAAAATCCGGTAGAGTCTTTGCCACAGTCCACCCGTTTGCTGGTGAACAAGGTGTACAACTACTGGAGGTGACGGGGCCAAACAGCTATCAACCTTGGCCATCAAGCAAGGTGCAGTCCCCAAAAGGTCAATACAGTGAAAATACCATTGATACACCACTGGGTATCACTAAAGATAAGCAAGGCGGTTTGTGGATCGTAGACATGGGACTGCATATCGGTAAAACCCGAATTTGGGGTTTTGATATCGACAGTGGTGAATTAATCAGCAAAATTGTTCTGCCAACGGATATAGCACCTGCTAACAGCTTTGTTCAGGATTTAGTGGTAGACCGTGAAAGAGGTTGGGTTTATTTAGCCGATTTGGCCAATCCCGGCATACTCGCGGTGGAATTGGCAACCAATAAGGTCCGACGTTTTGGCAACCACCCATCATTAAAGCCCGAAGTTAACGCTAAAATGGTGATTAATGGTCAAGCCGTCATGTTTGGCGGTAAGCCAGCCAACACAGGCATCAACCCAATCACCTTATCTGCTGACGGAGAAACATTGTTTTTCGGTGCAATGAATGGCAGAACTTGGTATAGCGTACCGGCTAAATTGTTCCGTGATGGTGTATCGGATGACGTTATTGCCCATCATATTACACGCGTAGGTGAGAAACCGATTTCAGACGGTGCCACAACGGATAGCTTTGGCAATCATTTCATTACTAACTTAAATGAAAATGGCATCGATAAGTTGAGTGCTAACGGAGTGTTTACCCCATTTATCAGAGATGCTCGCCTAAATTGGCCAGACAATGTATCGGCTGATGATAACGGCTGGCTCTACATTTCAGTCAACCAACTGCACAAATCTCCGCGCTTTAATGACGGAGCGGATATAGGCAAAGCGCCATATTATATTTACCGTGTATGGGCTAATACTCAATAAAGTCAGTCGTTATTTACACTTAACATTAATCATTTTAAATGATTGATTAACAGTATCGAACTCGTACTATTTTCAGAATATTTACGATGAATTTAAAAACCGGCAAATGATGTAGAGAAGTAATCAACATGACCAGTAATTTATTCCAATCATTCCAATTGAATGATGCAATAACACTACAAAACAGAATTCTTATGGCACCACTCACTCGTTGTATGGCAGACGATAATTTGGTGCCAACCAAAGCGATGGCTGACTATTATGCCCGTCGTGCCGATACCGGTTTAATTATTTCAGAAGCGGTCGTCATTCGACCGGACGCTCAGGGAAACCCTAATGTACCGGGTCTGTTTACCCCTGAGCAAATTGAAGGATGGCGACAAGTTACCGATGCAGTCCATGCCAATGGAGGGAAAATGTTCGCTCAGCTATGGCATACCGGTAGACTTGCACATTCTTATTTTTATGGTGGCGGTGATATTTTAGCCCCATCAGCACTAGCGATTGAAGGCACAGTGCCTCGTCAGCGTGAATTAGTGTATGAAACACCTAAAGCCGTCACAATAGAAGATATTGAACAACTGATTAAAGATTATAGTCAGGCAGCTGCAAATGCTATTGACGCCGGTTTTGATGGTGTTGAAATTCATGGTGCAAATGGTTATCTCGTTGATCAGTTTCTTCACCATAGTAGCAATATTCGCCAAGATAAATTTGGTGGTTCGCCTGAAAATATGACCCGCTTTCCATTAGCGGTTGTTGATGCCATTTCAGAGCGTATTGGTGAACATCACACCGCACTTCGCCTATCACCCGGCGCTTATCATTATATGGAAGAGGACTCTCGTGACCGCCTCGTTTTCGACTACCTGCTTGCTGAGCTTGAACAACGCAACTTAGCTTACCTACATGTTGGGATTTTTGATGACAGCATGATCTTTACATCATTGGATGGCAGAGTATCAGCATATATGCGTGCTCATTACAGCAAGACACTTGTGGGTGTGGGTAGCTATACGCCACGAACCGGGAGCCTGGCTATTAGCGAAGAAAAATTTGATTTACTTGCCATAGGTCGTCCGCTTATTGCCAATCCTGATTACGTTACCAAAGTAAAAATGGGCGAAGCGTTAATTGAATTTTCAGACGATATGCTCTCGCAATTGATTTAACCTTACTTATGAGCTGAAATATTAGGTATTCCCTATATATTTCAGCTAATAAGCCTCAATAACAAGTCTATTTTCAGTGAAGGATTCACTCACGGGCCTCCCAATGAGTGTCTATTCCGACAGTGTATAAACGTCTATTTAGGTAAATAAATATGAGCAATAAATTGACAATCGTAGCAAGAATTGAAGCTAACAACGACAAAGTCGAACGGGTTAAAGCTGAGCTATTAAAGCTAATTGAACCCACGTTAAAAGAAACGGGCTGTATTCAATATCACTTACACCAAGACAACGAAAAACCTAGCGTATTTGTATTCTATGAAATATGGGAAAGTCGAGCGCTTTGGCAGCAACACCTGAGCAGTGTTCACATTCTTGAGCATAGAAGTGCCGTCGATGGTGCTATTTCATCTTTTACCCTAAATGAAATGACTCATCTATAGCATCTTACATGCAGCTAACCTATTTAAAATAAAGACTTTAGTGGCACAATGTCGTTAGGAGTAATATAAATATAACTAATATAAATAGCTCCCATATAAATAGGACAAATATAAATAGAAACCATGTGATTATTTTATTATATGCACAAGATTCATTAGCAATAAAAGCGCACGTTAATCGTTATTAACGTGCGCTTTTATGTGTGGCAGCGCTTAACCTAAATTAATGATATATACTCAAGTGAATTCAAACTGCAGGTTTTAATTTCTGAAAGTTATCATTAATTGTATCACCGAGTGTATCGGC